>NZ_JAICZW010000122.1 GCF_029057325.1 Bacteroides sp.
ATCTATCAGTTAATTACACAAAAACATATAGTTTCCATCATTCATCGGGTAATGCTATTCAACATTTTTAATAATTTTCATGATGTAAATATTTATATACTTCAAAAGAACAAAAAAAGAATCGTCCAGAAGGAGTAGTTATATGCTTCCGTGCAAGCAAAAAGTAGAATAATTTTTGACACATTCAAAAAAGAAAACGATATGGAAGACACGGCTTCATTGAACAGAGGTACACGGCTTTTTCATTTACGGGAGTTATAGGAGTTATCACTTCGCTTCATCAGGAATGAAAGCCGACCGGATAACTCCCTTTAATTCCTCTCATTCCCTTAAATGAATCGTGAACGGAGGTGACTATTCGCCTATCGTGACATGTATAACGTATTCATTTCCAATGTAGGGATGTACCCCCGGTGCATCCGGAATACCGGCCGATGGCGTGCAAATAAGCGGCTGTAGCAAGGTTGAGCCCTACAAGCTATTGAACTCCCATAGAATCTTACATCAATATATCGCTGAAAGGAAAAAAACACAAGATGAATCATCTGGCATGGCAGATTTACCGAATAAATCATACTTCCATTTTCTTTGACAAATTAGAATCTTTTCCTTTATCCACCTCACTGAAATAGGGTCCATAAGTGGACCCTGGACCCTGGTGGACCCTATTCCCTTTTCATACCGTCCTCCAATGATATATAATACATTGGCAATCAAGCACTAAACGAAAATAAGTATATATTTCCATAAAATTGTCCGCTACATAACATCCGGCATATATATAGGGAAACGCCTTCGTTTTTATTGCAGAAAAATAATTACTAATAAGGCCTTTTTACACACACACTCTCACCTTCTCATTTTGCTCTTTTCAACTCTATTCGCTCTAACCATTGGGCGACAGCCTTTTTTGCCGATAGTGGACTCACGACTTCTCCACCAATCTTCTGTTCCAATTGTTCCTTTACCACACGAGCTACATCACCACCATCTACTGCGCACTGCATATTCTCACCCCATGTTTGTGGATTCATTTGATCAAGACGAATGGAAGCGACATGCGCCATCCATTGTTTAAAAGGCTCTGCCTTGGGAGACAGTATGGATTGGATGATGCAAAAAATGCCCTCGGCTATCGCTGTCATTTCTTTATGCTTTTTACCATCATCACTGACTAAAGGAACCAGGGTACAAATTGTACCCCAGTTGGATTTCAAACCCTCATCCCGGCTTTTCATTTTCTTAATGTATTGCTTAGGGTCTGCACTATCAGTTAATATAAATATGAGAAATAATTTGCTCTTCCATTACTATTTCTTAGATTTATCAGGTTACAAATCACAAAAATAGAGAATTATTTCTATTTGCCACACAAAAGGACTATTTTAAACAATGTATCTAAAAATCTTTCAAAAAAGAATTAGTCATCACAAACCTAAGTACAACCTACAAACCTCTATTTTATCAACCCTTATTTTCCCTTGCATAATCCCTGTTTGACAAACGCAAGTGTCTGTCATCTTGAACACAAGCGTCTGTCACGACAAACACAAGTCTTTGTCACGTTGAACACAAGTGTCTGTTAGGGCCATTCTAACAGGCTGGTATTCTGATATTTTATACAGACAAATACATTTTACCCGGTGGAACGAGCGATTCCACTCAAATGCAAAAAAGGCTGCCCTACCCTCGTAAAGCAGCCTTCGCCCCATCAACAGACTTTGATGGATGGAAATCAATAGTTCCGGATGGTCTCCACAATCCAGGCCCCCACTTCTTTCGTGCCATACTTCTCTCCGCCCTCCACTTGTATTTCGGGGGTGCGTACATTGGCATCGAGCGAAGCATCCACTGCCTTGCGAATCAGCGCGCCTTCCTCTTTCAGGTCGAAGTACTCGAACAGCATGGCGACGGAGAGGATTTGCGCCAACGGATTGGCGATGTTCAGGCCTTTGGCTTGCGGCCAACTGCCGTGGATGGGTTCGAAGACGGGAGTGCTCTCGCCGGTGGAGGCGGAAGGAAGCAGCCCCATGGAACCGCTGATGCAAGAGCCCTCGTCCGTGAGGATGTCGCCGAAGGTGTTTTCAGTGACCATCACATCGAAGAATTTCGGTTCCTGAATCATCTTCATGGCGGCGTTGTCCACATACATGTAGTCGGTGGTGACTTCAGGGTAGCGGGGAGCCATCTCCTGGGCAATCTGGCGCCAGAGGCGACTGGAGGCAAGCACGTTCGCCTTATCCACCACCGTCAGGTGCTTGCGGCGCTTCATGGCGTACTCGAAGCCCACTTTCAGGATGCGCTCTATCTCGGGACGGGTGTAGTAGTTGGTGTCATACGCCTTGTCGTTGTCCTGGTATTTCTCGCCGAAGTACATGCCGCCGGTCAGCTCGCGGATGCAGATAAAATCGGCACCGTCCACCAGCTCGGCACGGAGGGGCGATTTGTGGAGCAGACACTTGAAGGTCTGCACGGGACGGATGTTGGCAAACAGTCCCAGCTTCTTGCGCATCGCCAGCAGGCCTTGTTCAGGGCGCACTTTGGCGGTGGGGTTGTTGTCGAATTTCGGGTCGCCCACGGCGGAGAAGAGAACGGCATCCGCCTGCTTGCAAGCCTGATACGTCGCCTCCGGGAAGGGGTCGCCCACTTTGTCTATCGCATCCGCGCCGCAGATGGCATATTCATAACTCACGTTGTGTCCGAATTTCTCGCAAACGGCGCTCATCACGTCCACCCCTACGGCAGAAATCTCGGGGCCGATGCCGTCACCGGCCAATACTGCAATTTTAAAGTCCATAATCTTCTTATTTCTTTATTTGTTATTCCTTATTCTTTAATAGTTCTTCCACTTTCTCCTTATCCTCATCCCCTCATTCCTTCCTCTTCATACTCCTTTTCGATGATGTTCAGCATCTTCACCGTTGCCTTGATGGCGGCTTCTGTCTGGTCGGCATCGAGGCCACGCGTACGGAATACCTTGTCTTCGAAACTCCAGGTGATGACGGTCTGCACAAAGGCATCGGTACGACCGCCGGGAGGGATAGTCACGGCATAGTTGGTCAGCATCGGGAACTTACGGCCTAAAGTGACTTTATAGACCTTGCGCAGGGCACGCACAAAGGCATCGTACTGACCGTCGCCACTGGAACTCTCTTCATACTCCTTGCCGTTGATTTCTATTTTCAACGTTGCCATCGGCTTCAGCCCGTAGGCAAGGTTCACGATGTAGCTTTTGAGTCTGACACGGTCTTCCAGCACGCCATGCTTCAGGACATCGGAAACGATGTAGGGAAGGTCTTCCTGGGTCACCAGTTCCTTCTTGTCGCCCAATTCGATGATGCGTGCCGTGACCTTGCGCATGGATTCCTCGTCAAGTTGCAGCCCCAGGTCTTCGAGGTTCTTGCGGATGTTCGCCTTGCCGCTGTTCTTGCCGAGGGCGTACTCGCGCCGACGACCGAAACGTTCAGGCAAGAGGTCGTTGCAATAGAGGTTGCTCTTGTTGTCGCCGTCGGCATGAACACCAGCCACTTGGGTGAATACGTTTTCGCCCACGATGGGCTTATTGGCGGGAATGACGATGCCTGAATAGGACTCTACCACGCGGCTCACATCGTTCAGACGACTCTCATCGATGTGGGTGACTGCACTGAAATGATCTTTCAATATCGCCTGCACACTGGCTAAAGGAGCGTTTCCGGCACGCTCGCCCAGCCCGTTGATGGTGGTGTGCAGTCCCCGACAGCCGCTCAGCACGGCGGCGAGGACGTTGGAGACGGCAAGGTCATAGTCGTTGTGGGCATGGAAGTCGAAGTGTGCCTCGGGGTAGCGCTTCACCATCTTCCGCATGAACTCTATGACTTGCAGCGGATTAAGGATGCCTAAAGTGTCGGGCAGCATGTAGCGTTGTATGTTGGTACGCGACAGGGCATCCATCAGGGTGAAGACGTAGTCGGGCGAATGCTTCATGCCGTTGCTCCAATCTTCCAGATAGACGTTGACCTCCATGTCCTGCTCGTTGGCATAATTCACTACGGCCAGAATGTCTTCGATGTGCTCCTCCGGCGACTTCCGGAGCTGGCAGGCGCAATGTTTCAGAGAGCCTTTGCAGAGCAGGTTGATGACGCGACAGCCGGTGGCGTGAATCCAATCCACCGAAGCATGCCCGTCCACAAAGCCGAGTACTTCGACCTTCGGAAGGAGGTTGCGGCGTGCCGCCCAGTCGCATATCATCTTCACCGCATCGAACTCGCCATCGGAGACACGGGCGGAGGCGACTTCCAGGCGATCCACCTTCAGCTCCTCCAGAAGCAGACGGGCTATCATCAGTTTCTCGTGGGGCACAAAGGAGACTCCGCTGGTCTGTTCGCCATCGCGGAGGGTGGTATCCATGATTTCTATTTTAGGGTGATTCATAATTATAAGGGTTATGTAGATTGGCACGCAGATGACGCGGATTCGACGGATGAACGCAGATTTCTTTTTCGTTCGTTGGCGAATACTTTCCGTTTGAATTGGGGACGTTCGCCGAAGTTCAGGAGTAAACCGACTTCAATCTCGGTTGATTTCAGGTAGTTTATCAACTGTAATTCATGCTCATGGCAGAGGTTTTCCGCAGCTTTCAGCTCAAGGATGATGCTTTGATTGACGAGTATGTCAGCATAATAATCCCCCACCTTGCATCCCTTAAAATATACTTCTATATGCTTCTGTGCCTCGCATGAAAAACCGCGCCTCTTCAGTTCCTGAAAGAGCGCATTCTGATATCCCCTCTCCAAGAACCCATATCCAAAGGCATTATACACCTCATAAAAGGCCGCTATAATCCCCTCCGTCTCCTCTCTAAACAATAAATCCGTGTCCATCCGCCCAATCCGCGTCATCCGCGTGCCATTAACGATTCGTACTCTTCTATCTTCCCTTTGTTCTCCACCAAGAAGTCGATGTCATCCAGTCCGTTCATCAGGCAATGCTTCTTGTAGGCATTGATTTCAAAGCGTTCGCTCTTGCCCGTGGCGCGGTTCGTGACGGTCTGCGTGGGAAGGTTTACCTCGACTTCCATCTTCGGGTCTTTTTCTATCGAGTCGAACAGCTCTTGCAGGAACGCTTCGCTTACCACTACGGGAAGCACGAAGTTGTTCAGCTCGTTGTTCTTATGGATGTCGGCGAAGAAGCTCGATATTACTACCCGGAAGCCGTAGCCGGCAATTGCCCAGGCGGCATGCTCGCGGCTGGAACCGGAACCGAAGTTCTTGCCCGCCACCAGAATCTGTCCGCCGTAAGCGGGATTGTTCAAGACGAAGTCCGGATTCAGCGTGCCGTCCGGACGGTAGCGCCAGTCGCGGAAGAGATTGTCGCCGAAAAACTTCTCCTCGCGCGTGGTAGCTTTCAGAAAGCGGGCGGGGATGATTTGGTCCGTATCCACATTCTCCATCGGGAGGGGGACACAGGTGCTGATGATTGTATTGAATTTCTGTTTCATTGTTCGATTATCCATTTTCCATTATCCA
>NZ_JAICZW010000123.1 GCF_029057325.1 Bacteroides sp.
CAAAGGCGATGAAGATTTATTCTCCATCGCCTTTGTTGGTTTATAGGTGAACAAAAAATGCTTGGCGGAACAGCCGTATAAAACATTTGTTCTTGACAGGTGTATAAATGGAAATAATTCCTATCTTTGCAACAATCTAACTATCAACGGATGTTCTCTATCTTGAATATTACCTTGATCCGGATGGGTGGAGCAAGTTACGGGAATGCTTGTTGAAGGAGTAGATTAGCTGTAAACGTTTTAAAGGAAATATATAGAATATAGAAGTTATGTGCTCGCAAGGATTAATAGACAGGTATATCAATTTTTATACGGATTTTGCATTCAAGAAGTTGTTTGGTACGGAGATGAACAAGGATCTTCTGATCAGTTTTCTTAATGCCTTGTTGCATGGACGTGAAAAGATATCGGATATAACCTATCTGAATGCCGAGCATTTGGGAACTCAAGAGTATGACCGTCGTGCCGTATTTGATGTGTATTGCAAAAATGAGAGCGGTGAAATGTTCGTAGTAGAGATGCAAAAGGGTGAGCAGCAGTTTTTCAAAGACCGCAGTATTTATTATTCCACTTTCGCGATTCGTGAACAGGCTCCACGCGGAATCTGGAACTATGAACTGAAAGGTGTATATACTATCGGCATCTTGAATTTCTGTCTTCCCGGCATGGAACATACAGATGATTTTTATCATGAGATAAAATTGATGGATATCGATACGAAGTCCGTGTTTTATGACAAGCTTACTTTTATCTATTTGGAGATGCCCAAGTTTACCAAAACGGAATCGGAACTTGTGACACTATTTGATAAGTGGCTTTTTGCCATCCGTAATTTAGCTTCCTTGATGGAGCGTCCCCAAGTGTTGCAGGATAAGGTCTTCGAGCATTTGTTTGAAGTTGCGGAGATAGCCAAATTCAATCGCAAGGAAAGATATGAGTATGAAGAGAGTCTGAAAAACTATCGGGATTGGTTTAGCGTAATGGAAACGGCAGAAATAAGAGGACTTGAAAAGGGAATGAAAAAAGGGGTTGAGCAAGGTATCAGGCAAGGCATTGAACAAGGCATCAAGCAAGGCATTGAGCAGGGTGTTAAGCAAGGCATTGAACAAGGTGTCAAGCAAGGCATTGAACAAGGCATTGAGCAAGGACGTTCGGAAGAAAAGATAGGCAATGCTAATAAATTAAAAAAATTAGGAGTGCCTGTTGATGTTATTTCACAAGCTACAGGACTCCCTAAGGAAGTGGTTGAAAGACTTTAATCGCGTGTGGCATAGAATCAATTCATTAATAACTTGAAACGATGGGTATAGTAATAGGAATTGATGTGGGCGGAAGTACCACAAAGATTGTTGGAATCAATGGAACGCAGATACAATCTCCGATGTTTATTACAGCTACTGACCCGGTGACTTCTTTGTTCGGGGCGTTTGGTAAATATATTTATGACAATGGCATACAGTTGTCGGATGTGGAACAGGTGATGCTGACAGGAGTAGGAAGCGCATTTGTGAATAGTCCTTTGTATGGGTTGCCTACCCGTAAGACAGATGAGTTCATTGCCAACGGATTGGGGGCAAGGCATGCGACTGATATAGACCAGCTGATTGTGGTCAGCATGGGAACCGGTACCTCTTTTGTGAGAATTGACGGGGAGAAAATACAGCATATCGGCGGTTTGGGAATCGGTGGAGGCACTTTGCAAGGATTGTCAAGGTTGCTGTTGAAAACCCATGACTTTCATCAAGTGTCCGGACTGGCAGAGAAAGGGGATGTAACCCGCGTCAATTTGCAAATAGGCGACATTTGTAATACCGCCTTGCCGGATTTGCCGGTAAATGCCACTGCTTCTCTTTTTGGTAAGGCGGATAGTAATGCCTCGCAGGAAGATATTGCCTGTGGCATTATCTATACCGTGCTCCAGACGATTGGGGGAGCGGCTGTGCTGTCAGCTTTGAACAGCCCCATCAAGGATTTTGTCCTGATAGGGAATCTGACCCAACTTCCGCAGTGTCGGGAAGTGTTCCCCAAGATGGAGGATATCTATCACGTGCATTTTCATATACCGCCTTACGCGGAGTATAGGACGGCGATAGGAGCGGCATTGGCGTATATAAAGGGAGAATAAGGATGGCGCGCTATTTCTTGTCAGCCGTTTTTTTCTGTTAATAGCTTATTCTACTGATGTTTTGACGGCTTTTGTTTTGCAGTTCAAGAAAATACTCCTATCTTTGCACCCGATTATAATGAGTCAACATAAAGTCTCACTTAATTAACGAGTTAAACAATTTATTTATTAATGGAAAATTTAAAGAATGTAGCTCCTATTGAAGATTTCAACTGGGATGCTTATGAGAACGGCGAAGCCGTAACAAATGTAAGTCACGAAGACTTGGAAAAGGCGTATGACAATACGCTGAACAAAGTTAACGACCGCGAGGTAGTTGACGGAACCGTAATCGCAATGAACAAGCGTGAAGTAGTTGTGAACATCGGTTACAAATCAGACGGTATCATTCCGATGAGTGAATTCCGTTACAATCCTGATTTGAAGATAGGTGATACTGTAGAGGTATATATCGAAAACCAGGAAGATAAGAAAGGACAGTTGGTTCTGTCTCACCGCAAAGCACGTGCTACTCGTTCTTGGGATCGCGTAAACGCTGCTTTGGAAAGCGAAGAAATCATCAAGGGTTATATCAAGTGCCGCACAAAGGGTGGTATGATTGTAGATGTATTCGGTATCGAAGCATTCTTGCCGGGCTCTCAAATCGATGTGAAGCCTATCCGCGACTATGATATCTTCGTTGGCAAAACAATGGAATTCAAGGTTGTTAAGATTAACCAAGAGTTCAAGAACGTGGTTGTTTCCCACAAGGCTCTTATCGAAGCTGAACTGGAACAACAGAAGAAGGAAATTATCGGTAAACTCGAGAAAGGACAAGTTCTGGAAGGTACCGTTAAGAATATCACATCCTACGGTGTATTTATCGACTTGGGTGGCGTAGATGGTTTGATTCACATCACTGATCTTTCTTGGGGCCGTGTCAGCGATCCGAAGGAAGTGGTTGAACTTGACCAGAAACTCAATGTCGTTATCCTTGATTTCGATGACGAGAAGAAGCGCATCGCTCTCGGCTTGAAGCAACTCACTCCGCATCCTTGGGATGCTTTGGACGCTAACCTGAAGGTAGGCGATCACGTGACAGGTAAAGTGGTGGTTATGGCTGATTACGGCGCATTCATCGAAATAGCTCCGGGCGTTGAAGGCTTGATTCACGTATCTGAAATGTCATGGTCGCAACACTTGCGTTCTGCACAAGACTTCATGAAGGTGGGTGATGAAATTGAAGCTGTAGTCCTGACATTGGATCGTGAAGAACGTAAGATGTCTTTGGGTATCAAACAGTTGAAGTCTGATCCGTGGGAGACTATCGAAGAGAAGTATCCTATCGGCAGCAAGCACACTGCAAAGGTTCGCAACTTCACTAACTTCGGTGTATTCGTTGAAATAGAAGAAGGTGTTGACGGCTTGATTCACATCTCCGACCTTTCTTGGACGAAGAAGGTTAAACATCCTTCTGAATTCACTCAGATTGGTGCTGACATCGACGTACAGGTTCTGGAAATCGACAAGGAAAACCGTCGCTTGAGCCTTGGTCACAAGCAGCTTGAAGAGAATCCTTGGGATGTATTCGAAACTGTATTTACAGTAGGTTCCGTACACGAAGGCACTATCATTGAAATGCTGGATAAGGGTGCGGTTGTTGCTCTGCCTTACGGCGTAGAAGGTTTCGCTACTCCGAAACACCTCGTTAAGGAAGACGGCTCACAAGCTGCATTGGATGAGAAACTTGAATTCAAGGTGATTGAGTTCAATAAGGACGCTAAGCGCATCATCCTTTCTCACAGCCGCATTTTCGAAGATGCTGCCAAGGCTGAGGAGAGAGCAGAAAAGAAGGCTGCAAAGAAGTCTGCTCCGAAGAGAGAAGAGGCTCCTGCCATCCAAAACCAAGCTGCATCCACTACTTTGGGTGATATCGACGCTTTGGCTGCTTTGAAAGAGCAGATGGAAGCTGGAAAGAAATAAATCTTTCGTCTATATAAATAGGTTAAAGGGCGCTTGTGTATGCAGGCGCCCTTGCTGTTTTTAGGAGATTAGGATTGGGTTGATAATATGTATTTGTTCGAAATAGGCGGCCTTTTACTTTTCGTTTTTTGATAGCGGTCTTTGCCATTATAAACGTCCTGTTTGTTTTTAGTGCTGTTTCTTGCCGGTATCGGCAAGAAAACGGTTGTATTTGCTTTGTCTTTTCCGCAGATTCTTTGTAAGTTTGCCGCATCATGGAGAAATTCGACTTACATATCCTTGGTTGTGGTTCCGCATTGCCCACCACACGCCATTTCCCTACCTCGCAGATTGTCAATGTGCGCGACAAGTTGTTTATGATTGATTGCGGTGAGGGGGCACAGTTGCAGTTCCGCAAGTCACGCTTGAAATTTTCACGGTTGAATCATATCTTTATCTCCCACTTGCATGGTGACCATTGCTTTGGTTTACCGGGATTGATTTCCACGTTGAACCTTTTGGGGCGTACTGCCGAACTGCATATCCATTCTCCGAAAGGGTTGGAGGCGTTGCTGATGCCTATGCTGGATTTTTTTAACAGGCAGATGACGT
Organism: Bacteroides sp.; assembly: GCF_029057325.1. Lineage (GTDB taxonomy): Bacteria > Bacteroidota > Bacteroidia > Bacteroidales > Bacteroidaceae > Bacteroides. The sequence continues at coordinate 4,679 of NZ_JAICZW010000123.1, forward strand.
ATAAGGTGATTTTTCACGAGTTTGATACCAAAGAGCCGTTACGGATTTATGAAGATCGGTCGTTGACGGTCACTACCATACCCTTGCGCCATCGCATGCCGTGTTGCGGTTTTTTGTTCGCCGAGAAGCCGTCGCCCAATCACATTGTTCGTGAGATGGTTGATTTCTATCAAGTTCCGGTGTATGAGCTGAACCGCATCAAGAATGGAGCCGACTATGTGACACCGGAAGGAAAGAGAGTCCCTAACGAGGTGCTGACCCATCCTTCCGACCCGCCCCGCAGTTATGCCTACTGTTCGGATACCCTCTGCACACCTTGCATCATTGAACAGATTAAGGGGGTGGATTTGCTTTTTCATGAAGCTACGTTTGCCGATGAAGACGCTCCACGTGCCAAGGAAACCTTTCATACGACTGCTGCTCAGGCAGCTGAAATAGCCAAACAGGCCGGGGTGAAGAAATTGCTGATAGGGCATTTCTCGGCTCGATATGAAGACGAAAGCGTGTTGCTGCAAGAGGCATCCGCTGTTTTTCCGGACACACGACTGGCCAAAGAAACGCTTTGTGTATCGGTATAGATTAAACTTTTCGTAGCTTCAGCAGTCTAAAAATAACAAATGAGAATAGAAACTTATGACACCTTCTTATAATGAACGCGAAGTACTGGCTCTCTTGCAAGACGAAAGTACACAGAGGCGAGGCTTTGAGATGATTGTCGCCCAATATAGCGAACAGTTGTATTGGCAGATTCGTCGCATGGTTCTCTCTCATGAAGATGCCAACGATTTGCTTCAGAATACTTTCATTAAAGCGTGGACAAGTATCGATTACTTCCGGGCGGAGGCGAAGCTCTCCACGTGGCTCTACCGTATTGCCCTGAACGAGTGTCTCACTTTTCTGAACAAACAGCGTGCCACTTCTATGGTATCTTTGGATGACCCTGAAGCCGATGCGGTTCAGAAGTTGGAGGGAGATCCCTACTTTTCCGGCGACAGAGCGGAGATGGCGCTTCAAAAGGCATTGCTTACCTTGCCTGAAAAACAGCGTATGGTGTTCAACCTGAAGTATTACCAAGAGATGAAATATGAGGAGATGTCCGACATCTTCGGCACCTCCGTAGGTGCCTTGAAGGCTTCCTATCATCACGCTGTGAAAAAAATAGAGAAGTTTTTGGAGGAAGTGTATTAAACCTTTGGAATCAACCAATGTCTAATTAAACAGAAAGGAGAAATCTTTATGAAAGAAGAAGATAGCATATTGAGGAAAATAGGAACGAAGAACGCTTTCCGTGTTCCCGACGGCTATTTCGAGCATCTGACTTCGGAAGTGATGAACCGGCTGCCCGAGAAGGAGACTGCCATTGTCAAGTCTCAGGAGCCTACAACGTGGGAAAGAATGAGACCTTGGCTCTACATGGCGGCCATGTTTATCGGTGCGGCACTGATTATCCGTGTGGCCTCTTCAGACCGCCTTCCGTCTGCCGACCGTACGGCTGCCGACGATGCGGAGACCGAAATGGAATACATCCATACAGCGATGGACAACTCAATGTTGGATGACTATTCGTTGTATGTTTTTCTGGCCGACTCCGAAGTGGAATGAGTAAAATGAAGATATGAACGATTTAATTGCTTGAGTATATGAAAAAGCTGATTGTCTTATTGTTTATGATAGGTGGCGTCATGCCGTTGCTGTGGGGAAATGACGGGTGCGACCAGCACTTGTCGCCCGAACAATTCCGTGCCAAACAAAAAGCCTTCCTGACAGAAAAGGCAAAACTGACAAATGAGGAAGCCGCCAAGTTCTTTCCTCTTTATTTTGAGTTGCAAGACCGGAAGAAGGAGTTGAACGATGAAGCCTGGAAACTGCTTCGTAAGGGAAAGGATGAGAACATGTCCGACGAACGGTATGGAGAAATCCTGGAGGGTGTTTATGATGCCCGCATCGCTTCCGACCGTCTGGATAAGACCTATTTTGAGAAATTTAAGAAGATACTTTCCTGCAAGAAGATTTATCTGGTGCAGAAAGCCGAAATGCGCTTTCATCGCGAATTATTGAAAAGCATGCAGCATAACAACAGCAGCAGCAAGGATAAGGCACCGAAACGCCAACCGGGTAAGAAATAGAAAGTGATGAATGTGAAAGAAAGAATCCGGCATTTCTTGCATAACGAGAGGCTGAAACGGAAATTGTATGTCATCATCTTCGAATCGGATACTCCGAAAGGCAAGTTGTTTGATGTGATTCTCATCGGCTGCATCTTGTTCAGCATACTGCTTGTCGTTATCGAAAGTTTGCAGGGACTTCCGGCCTATTTGGCAATGCCGTTTGTCATATTGGAATATCTCTTTACCGCCTTCTTCACGTTTGAGTATCTGACCCGGATTTATTGTTCGGCTCATCCACAAAAATATATCTTTAGCTTTTTCGGCATCATCGATTTGCTGGCTACGTTGCCTTTCTACATCGGTCTTCTTTTCCCCGGTGCGCGCTACCTGCTCATTATCCGTACATTCCGTTTGATACGGATGTTTCGTGTGTTCAAGCTGTTCAGTTTCTTGAATGAAGGCGAGCGGTTGCTTGTCGCCTTGCGCGAAAGCAGCAGGAAGATTGCGGTCTTTTTCCTGTTTGTCGTTATCCTGGTGACATCTATCGGGACATTGATGTATATGATTGAGGGGACGCAGCCCGGTTCCGCATTCGATAATATCCCGAACAGCATCTATTGGGCCATTGTTACCATGACTACCGTGGGCTATGGCGACATTACCCCCGTTACCGCAGTGGGACGCTTCTTGTCGGCATGTGTGATGCTTCTTGGTTACACGGTAATTGCGGTGCCTACAGGCATCGTGTCGGCCTCGATGATGAAAGAGGGCAAAAACGGCAAGAAAAGGCAATGCCCTCATTGTCATCGTTTCGGTCACGCGGATAACGCGACGTTCTGCCAATATTGTGGAAGTCGGCTGGAACCGTCTGAAACTTCAGAATAAAATCTTTTAAACACAAAGACACGAAGACACAGAGCATCAATCATGAACTCTGTGCCTCCGTGTCTCTGTGTTCATCCCTTGTTCTCCTCTATCTTGGCTTCTTTCCATAGCTTGTCCATCTCTTCCAGCGTCATGTCGTGCAGGTTCTTTCCCTCCTTGATGCTGTGCGCTTCCACATAGTTGAAGCGGCGGATGAATTTCTGGTTGGTCTGTTCCAGTGCATTGTCGGGATTGATTTTATAGAGGCGGGCGGCGTTGATGAGGCTGAACAGCACATCGCCGAATTCGGCTTCCGCTTTCTCCTTGTCCATGCGTGCGACTTCTGTCTGGAACTCTTGAATCTCTTCCTTCACTTTGTCCCACACCTGTTCGCGCTCTTCCCAGTCGAAGCCCACGTTGCGTGCCTTGTCCTGAATGCGGTAGGCCTTGATGAGCGAGGGCAGGGCGGCGGGCACACCGCTCAATACGGTCTTGTTGCCGTCTTTCTCTTTCAGTTTCAGTTGTTCCCAGTTTTCCGACACCTGTCCGGCGGTCTCTGCCTTTACGTCGCCGAACACGTGGGGGTGGCGGAATATCAGTTTCTCGCAGAGGCGGTCGCATACGTCCTTCATGTCGAAGTCGCCAGTCTCGCTGCCTATCTTGGCATAGAAGGCTACGTGCAGCAACACGTCGCCTAGCTCCTTGCAGATGTCGTTTTTGTCGTCGCGCATCAGGGCGTCACACAGTTCGTAGGTCTCTTCGATGGTATTGGGGCGCAGGCTCTCGTTGGTCTGTTTGCGGTCCCAGGGGCATTTCTCGCGGAGTTCGTCAAGGATGTCGAGGAAGCGTCCGAAGGCTTCCATCTGTTCTTGTCTGGTATGCATAAGTGGTACAATTTGTTAGTAAGCAATGATTTTGGGTGCAAAGGTATGGCTTTTATGTGGGAATAGTGTTCAATTCGGCTGTTTTTTGCTGGCGAGATTTTAGGATATTCAGTAAACGTGTAATCACACTGTGAAGTGGATTAGGAAAGTTTACAATAGCGTGTGAAGTTTATCAGAAAATAGAAAGAATAAGTGTGAAGTAAAATCAGGTATAGTCAAAGCAAAATCAGGCATAGTCAGTTTGATGTTGCTTTATTGGTATTAAAGTGTCACTTTATCGGCATTAAAGTAGTACTTTATCGGTGTTAAAGTGGTGCTTTATCATTGTTAAAGTGTTACTTTAAAAGTGATAAGGAAAAAATAAAGTGGGATTTTATTGATTGATAATACGTTACGGCTTATGGATATCAGGAGCATTCCCTGAAGTGAACATTTCCCCATTCCCTGATAATTTATCCTGCCGTCCTTTTCGCCTCCTCATACGAAATCAGCAGCCCTATCACCTCCGAGTAGTTCTTGCGGCCATTCTGAATCCTGTTCCCTTTCAAGTAGAGGTCGTAGATGAAGTTCTGTATCTCGCCGACGAGCGGGCTGTACTTCTCCATCCAATAGGCGCGGTTCTGCAGATAGAGCGTCTTTATTTCCGGGCGGATGCGGTCGGTGAGGGCGGTGTATGCCTCTTCGTCCATCAGCAGGCGGGCGTTCATCAGCACGTGAGACAGGATGGAGAGATACCCGCTGAAGCGGATGGCTTGAACCGGCGAGCGTGTGCAGACCTGATAGGCGTAGAAGTTAGCCTCCGCCTCGCTGGTGATGCCCAACAAGTGCGCCAGTTCGTGCGCGTAGGTGGCGGGATATTGTGACGGGAGCAAATCGCCGTTCAGCGTAAATTCGCAGAAGAAGGGCCCCATGCTTCCCGTGATACCCACCATCGAGGTCAGCGGGGTGAAGAGCATGGTCTTTGCCCGTGGGGAGAGGCGGGGAGGGCGGTGTACCCCTAACGTGTCGCTGATTTGGCGGTATCCCTGCACGCTTTCGCGGCACACCGTGGGCTTGTCGATGGTGGTGATGTCGGTGTAAGAGGCGTTCAGCCGGTTGATGTAACTGTCCGCAAACCGTTGGAAGACCTCGGGCGTATAGGCGGTGTATGGGATGCCTGTCCGGGTGTGGAAGTCCTTCTGCGAATAGTTCAGCCCCCACGCAAGGTAGAACCAGGCATAGAGCCAGAGCAGGTATTCCGCTTCGTTCAGCAAGATGGGTTTCCACTTCTTTTTTCCCCGATGATGTCGGGCGTAGAAGGGGTAGAGGAGCAGTCCGGCGATGCTGAGGAAGATGAACAGGTCGCCCACGGCAAAAGGCAGAAGCCTTGAAAAGGAGGAGAGGAGGCGTGAAACTGTCGGATAGACGAACTGTGCGTAGATGTCTCCCCATCCCGGAAGGAGCTGTGTTGCCCATACGGTGGACAGACATACGATGAGCAATACATGCCGGATTTTCAGTTTTCCTCTCATTTTCTATACGGTTTTGTCGCGGCAAAAATATAGATTTAAATTTTAATTCATTAATTTTGCGCCCATTATTCGCAATAAATTAATTTATAGAGATTTTAGAAACATGGAATTAGCAAGTAAGTACAACCCCGCTGACGTGGAGGGAAAGTGGTACCAGTATTGGTTGGACCACAAATTATTCAGTTCGAAACCCGATGGTCGTGAGCCTTATACCGTCGTCATTCCGCCCCCCAACGTCACCGGCGTGCTCCACATGGGACACATGCTTAATAATACCATACAAGATATCCTGGTACGTCGTGCCCGTATGGAGGGCAAGAATGCCTGCTGGGTGCCGGGTACCGACCATGCCTCCATCGCCACTGAGGCGAAGGTGGTGAACAGGCTCGCCGCACAGGGCATCAAGAAGACCGACCTCACTCGCGAGGAGTTCCTGAAGCACGCTTGGGAGTGGACCGACGAGCACGGAGGCATCATCCTGAAGCAGCTCCGCAAACTGGGCGCCTCCTGCGACTGGGACCGCACCGCCTTCACGATGGACGAGAAGCGCAGCGAAAGCGTCCTCAAGGTATTTGTCGATTTGTATAACAAGGGCTTGATTTATCGTGGCGTGCGTATGGTGAACTGGGATCCCAAAGCGTTGACCGCCCTGAGCGACGAGGAAGTCATCTATAAGGAAGAGCACAGCAAGCTCTACCACCTGAAATATTATGTAGCCGACGACGACATGTCCGGCGAGACCGGTGCCGAAGGCGAAGTGGTGCACCGCGATGCCGACGGCAAGCGTTATGCCGTAGTCGCCACCACCCGTCCTGAAACCATCATGGGCGATACGGCAATGTGCATCAACCCGAACGACGTGAAGAACACGTGGTTGAAGGGCAAGAAAGTCATCGTTCCGCTGGTAGGCCGCGTCATCCCCGTCATTGAGGACGACTACGTGGATATCGAGTTCGGTACCGGCTGCTTGAAGGTAACCCCTGCCCACGATGTGAACGACTACATGCTGGGCGAGAAGTACAACCTGCCCTCCATCGACATCTTCAACGACAACGGCACCCTGAGCGAAGCCGCCGGCCTCTATGTAGGCATGGATCGCTTCGACGTGCGCGAGCAGATAGAGAAAGACCTTGCCGCTGCCGGCCTGCTGGAGAAGGTGGAAGCCTATACCAATAAGGTGGGTTGCAGCGAACGCACCAACGTGCCCATCGAGCCGAAGCTCTCCATGCAGTGGTTCCTGAAGATGCAGCACTTTGCCGACATGGCCTTGCCGCCGGTAATGAATGATGAACTGAAGTTCTATCCTGCGAAATACAAGAACACCTACAAGAACTGGCTGGAGAACATCAAGGACTGGTGCATCAGCCGCCAGTTGTGGTGGGGACACCGCATCCCGGCATACTTCCTGCCCGAAGGCGGATACGTGGTTGCCGTCACTCCCGAAGAGGCGTTGCAGCTTGCCAAAGAAAAGACGGGCAACGATGCGCTGACTATGGATGACCTCCGCCAGGACAGTGACTGTCTGGACACCTGGTTCTCCTCTTGGCTGTGGCCCATCTCCCTGTTCGATGGCATCAACAACCCGGGCAACGAGGAAATCAAGTACTACTATCCCACCAGCGACCTGGTGACCGGACCGGACATCATCTTCTTCTGGGTGGCACGTATGATTATGGCAGGCTATGAGTATCAGGGCGAGATGCCGTTCAAAAACGTTTATTTCACCGGTATCGTGCGCGACAAGCTGGGCCGCAAGATGTCTAAGTCGCTCGGCAACTCGCCCGACCCCTTGGACCTTATCGAGAAGTACGGTGCCGACGGTGTGCGCATGGGCATGATGCTTTCGGCTCCTGCCGGAAACGACATCCTCTTCGATGATGCGCTGTGTGAGCAAGGACGTAATTTCAACAACAAGATATGGAACGCTTTCCGTCTGGTCAAGGGTTGGGAAGTCAGTGCAGAGGTACCCGTACCGGAAGCCTCAGAACTTGCCATGCGCTGGTTTGAGGCGAAGCAGAATGCAGTGGCAGCCGAAGTTGCCGACCTCTTCGGCAAGTACCGCCTGAGCGAGGCGCTGATGGCCGTTTACAAACTCTTCTGGGACGAGTTCTCTTCCTGGTATCTGGAGATGATTAAGCCGGCATACGGCCAGCCCATCAGCAAGCAGGTCTATGATACGACCATCGGTTTCTTCGACAACCTGCTTCACCTGCTCCATCCCTTCATGCCGTTCATCACCGAAGAGTTGTGGCAGCACATCGTGGACCGCAAGGAGGGCGAGAGTCTGATGGTAAGTCCGATGGTCATCTCTTCGCAAGTGGATGAGACGGTGGCTCAGGCATTCGAGGTGGTGAAAGAGGTTATCAGCAACATCCGCTCCATCCGTTTGCAGAAGAACATCGCGCAGAAGGAAGCACTCGAACTGCAAGTAATCGGTGAGAATCCGGTAGCAGCGTTCAATGCGGTCATCACGAAGATGTGCAACCTCTCTGCCATCAGCGTAGTAGAGGCAAAGGCCGACGGTGCCGCTTCCTTCATGGTAGGCACCACGGAATACGCCGTTCCTCTGGGCAACATGATTGATGTGGAGGCAGAAATAGCCCGTATGGAGGCCGAACTGAAGCACAAGGAAGGCTTCCTGCAAGGCGTGTTGAAGAAACTCAGCAACGAGAAGTTCGTGAACAACGCCCCTGCCGCCGTCATCGAGATGGAACGTAAGAAGCAGGCTGATGCAGAGAGCATCATCAAGTCTTTGAAGGAAAGCATTGCGGCGCTGAAGAAGGCGTAAGGATAAAGCGGAGGTGTCAAAACATGCCTCCTGCTTCCTTTTAGGCACGGATTTCACGGAACACACGGATGGATGAAAGAATAATCGGTGTGATTTGGTGAAATCCGTGCCTAATTTATATCATATAAGCCTTTTTCCGCTTTTTATTTTTTACCTTTGTATCATATACTAATCAATAATCCTTGAACGATGAAAACAACACGGCGCATCTTCCTTTTCCTGCTTCCCCTGTTCCTGATAGCCGTTTCGCTCGCTTCGGTGTTACAACAACGCTTTTGCCTGAAGAAACGTATGATGCAGACAGAAGAGGAGCTTTTTAAGGAGGGTGAAACGATGGAAGGAGTGCTGGCAGCGGTAATCCGGATAGTGGTGATAACGAGCAAGGCGAGAATCCGCTGGGATAATTCCGTTCGATTGTAGGAGGGCTTTCCCTTGAAAAAAAAGGAGATGTGTCAAAACAAAAAGAAACCAACATAATGATAGATTTTAGGCACGGATTACACGGATTTTACGGATTAATCAAGAAGAAAACCGTGTAAATCCGTGCAATCCGTGCCTAAAAGAAAGTGGAATGCATGTTTTGACACATCTACTTTTTGTCATTTTATGTATTACTTGTCCAATAATTCTTTCAAGAAGGCATCCAACTCCTCGTCCAGGCCTTTCAGCAGCTCTTTATTGAGCAGCAGTGTGTCATCGTCTATCAGCAGCAGTTCGGCAATGGTTTCTTTCTTTTCATCTACCAGCACAAAGGAGTAGGGTTTCAGAATGTTCAGCTTGTCGAAACAGCCGGCCTGCTTCATGTTGGAGAGCAGGGTGGTGAGGATGCGCTCTGTGTTTGCATAGAAGTCGTTCCTTTCGTATTCCGCCCATTCCTTGATGGTGATGATGTCGGCGAGTGCCTTGTCTTCATCGTCAAATAAGGAAAACTCACCCGAATTGGGGGTTGGTTGCAGGTGAATGTCTGTAACGAAGGTCTGTACGCTGTTGCAGGCGTATTTGCTGACTGCTTTCTTTATGCTGTCCTCCAGGAGTGACAATGACGATTGACTGAGCTTCATAATGATTTTCTTTTCTTAATGGTTGTTCAAAGGTAGAGAAAATATTGAATAATGAATCAAGAAATGGTGAAAAAATGATGTTTCTTCGTTCCTTATTCGTCGAAACGGCTCATTTGCATGTTCAGGCGTGCCATTCCTTCCTCCCGTTTCTGCAATTCTTCAACGTATTGGCTGATGAATATATAGTAAGAGAGATTCCCTCCTTGAACGCTTTTTGTGTTCTCCTTGTCGTTGAGGTCGATTTTGCTTATTTCACGGGCTATGTTTTGAACCTTTACCGCCCATTCCAGTGCAGTGTTGATGCTGTCTTGCATCTCATAGCCTAAGGCAGTGTTGTAGGCGGCATACATCTTTGTCTTTCCTTTTTTGGTCTGATAGGTCTGTTGCCACAGCTTGATGGCTTCTGTCCAGTTCTCTTCTTTGGCATAGACGGCACCATCGCGCATGTTTACCGAACCGCCGCTGAACAGATAGCGGTTGCTGCTCTTCCAATAGGGCAGCAAGTGCTTTACGGGTACCGTTCCTGCAAAACCGGAAGCCTGTTTCAGCATCTCCTCCTCGCCGATGAGGCGGGTGCGTACCAATGCTTCCTTGTTTTCTATCTCTTCCCAAAAGATGCTGTCGTTGGTGTTGATTGTCGTCATAGGACCTTTGCGGTTGGGCAGATAGATTTTCACGGTGGGATATACTTTTACATCTACCGTGCCGTGGAAAACTCCCCATGCGGGCATATAGCTTATTTTGCGGATGGAGCGCATCTGCACATTTTCCAGCGCTATCAGGAAGTCCACATTCAGGTCTTGGACAAGCTCGCTTGCCTCTTCCTGTGTCAGCGTACTTTCGCGTGGTGTGATGTCCCGGCTACGCAGGGCAGAGTCACATATCACGACCTCTTCAAAGTAGTTTTCGGCTGCCAATGCTTCTGCCAGTGCTTCGGTGGTGATGGCGGCATTTCCGTTGTAGTAGTTGGTGAGCCGTGTCATCTCATGCGCGCTTTTGTTTTTTTCCTCTTCGCCGGCAATCAGTTTGTTGTCGGGCACGTTGGGCATGTTGTTGACAACCGCCACCCGCTTCAGTGTGGTGGGAAAACTGACTTCTGCCGGAAGCATGTAATCGATGGATAGTTGTTCTATGCTTTGGCAACCGCTTAAAAGTAGCAATGCTGTTCCTAACAGGTAATGGAAGTATTTGGTCATATTCGGATGTTTTGTTCTGAAACACAAAAGTACGCTTTTCGGTGAATAAACAAAAGTTTCGGGAAAAATAAATCCTGTCGGAAGCGCTGTAAATGCGTGTTTCCGACAGGATTTTCAAAAGGCTGGTGTATTATCCCAAGGGATGGACTGGCGATGTTTGCGAGGATAGTTCTCTTTACATCAAATATATACCTGAATAATCACAGCTTTACTTTTGCAATCAGCTTGCGTATCTTTCCTTCTCCGATGACCGGTGCATGAGGGTCTTCGGGATAGACGATCATAAATTGTCCGGGAAGCAAATCGACAAACGTAGTGGGCGCATCCGAGTAAAGGGCGCAATCTCCTTCCTCTTCGTATGGCTTTGTCTCATTCGTTAAATCTTCGATGGCTTTCCATCCAATTCTTTCAGTGCCTTCGAGCAAGATATGCACGTCGATATATGCACGGTGCAGTTCCAGCACTTGCTTTTCGGCTGTCACACATTCGGGGTTCACATTGTTGATGAACAACTCATCCCCTTTTATCTCGATACGTCCCAGTTCGGCATGCAGCAAGTCATGAGACTTGACATAATCAAAAAGGGGCTTGAACAACGGGTGGAGTCCCTCCACCCGTTGGCTGTTCTGTAAATTAGATACAATCATACTTGTTGGTTCTATTATTCCAGGTTATCCGTTTTCGGACGCAAGAAATAGAGTTGAAGTGCCAATGCCACCAGCACAACGCCGCTCAGCATGGCGAATCCCATGCCCAGATTACCGCCATCTGTCCAGCGACCCAGCAAGTGGGTTACGGCGGCACCGGCAAAGACTCCGGTCATATTCATGATTCCGTATGCCGTACCGCGGTGTTTGGCCGAAACGAACTGGCAGAGGATAGGCATGTTGTTGGCGTCAAAAATACCGTAGCCAACGCCGAACAGTAGTCCGGCACCCACCACGCAGACAAAACTATGTCCCATACCAAGCAGCAGCAAGGACGGAATGGTCAGACCCAAACCGATGGCACCTGTATATACGCGTCCGCGGATATTCTTCTGCACCCATCGGTCGGACATTACCCCACCGACCAGCACTCCTATGAAAGAAGAAACTGCAATGGTGATGGTGGATATAGGTCCGGCTTCCGCCATCGGAATGTTCAAACTTTCGGCAAACAGGGTAGGCAACCAGTTCTTTGTAGCCCATCCCGGAAGACTGGGAGCGGCAAAATAGAACAAGATTACCCAGAATGCCCAGTTGGATAGCACGATGGATAAACCGCTGAACAGGGAAGGCTTCTTTTCACCCACAGAGGGTTTCAGTTGGGCAGCCTTGGCATGCTCCGGATTCTCGTGCAGGAATAACAGCAGCACAATGGAATAGGCGATACCGATAATGCCAAACCAGTGGAAAGCCGTATGCCATGAGAACGCCGCCGCTACCGTAGCGCCGAAACCACCGATGGCCTGTCCCACATAGAGACCTGTCATGTGGATGCCGATAGCCAAAGAGCGAGATTTGTCTTGGTGCCAATCGGCTATCAACGACAGGGCAGAAGGGATATAAAGCGCCTCACTGATGCCCATGAATGCGCGAAGCCAATACAGCTCTTGGAAGGTGTCGGCATATCCCATCATATAGGTAACGGTTGACCATACAAACAAGCTTCCTACCACCAGCCACTTGCGGCTCACGCGGTCTGCCACCATTCCTGCTACCGGACTCATAAATCCGTAAATCCATAAGAATACCGCCATCAGCGCACCAAAGGCTTCCGCCTTACCCAATTCCACGATATCCACTTTCATGGCCTCTTGCATGGTGGAAAGCATCTGTCTGTCCATATAGTTAAGCAGAGCCACCACCCACAAGAGGGCAACTACTATCCAAGGATAGATTTTTGTATTTTTCATGTTACAATCTATATTATATTGATTAAGGTTTTATTTTCCCGAAATTAATTCATTGCACAACATATAACTCTTCACCATCATACGGGGAATGTGGAAAGGGCCTTTGAATATGTTGCCTTTGGCAGGTTGTGCCACGGTTCCGTCGCGATGAAGGTAGCCATACCATTCGCCATATTCCTTATCGGGGAAGTGGGCATACGTCCAGTCACTGATTTGTTTGTGCATGGCGAGGTATTTCTCGTCGCCTGTAGCCTGGTAGGCATACAGGGTGGCGATGATGGCTTCGGTCTGCGGCCACCAGAACTTCATGTCTTGCGAATAGTCCTGACAAGGCAGGTTGCGGCAGTCACGGAAATTGATGATTCCGCCGAACTCCTTGTCCCATCCCCATTCCCATGACCAGTCGAGGATGGTGAGTGCCATTTCCGTCAGTTCCTTGTCCCATTGGCGGTATTTGGCCTCTTCAAGGATGAACCATGCGGTTTCAATGCAATGTCCCGGGTTGATGACGCGGCCGTTGCAAGTATCGATAAACTCTCCGTTAGGACCTACCATTTCAAGCAGTGCCTTGAATTCGGGGTGGATGAAGTACTTCTTCAGCGCCGCCAGTGAGTTGTCTATCTGCCGGTTTAAGGCAGGATCCTCGATGGCGGCACGGATGCGCGATGCGGTGTTGATGAGAATCATCGTGATGGAGTGGCCCTGCGCTTCCAGTGTGGCCAGATACTTCGGTTCCAGGATGCCCGGAGTAGCAATGAAATGCTGTATCTGCTTAAAGAGAGCCAGTGCTTTTTCCGCATAATCATGGTCGCCCGATGCCAAGGCGTATTCCGACATGGCAATGGCGGCGAAGCATTCGGAAAAGACATAACGGCGCTTGCGAAGCGGAGTACCGTCTTCCTTCACTTCAAAATACATGCGTCCATCCTTGTCGAAACAATGTTTTTCGATAAAGTCGATGCAGTTTTTGGAAGCGGCCAGCCATTCGGGATTCTTCTCCACATTGTTATAGGCAAAGGCTGCAATGAAGCCGAACCGTCCTTGGAACCAGACAGATTTCGTGGTGTCTATCAGCGAACCGTCCCTATCGACGCATGTATATACTCCACCATGTTTTCTGTCCAAGCCGTGCTTCAGCCAGAAAGGCATGATGTTTTCTGTCAATTCTTGCCGGTAGGAATCAGCCCACGTCTGCAAATATCTTGAGTCCATAATCATCAGAATTTGTTGCAACGTTCAAAGAAGTGTATGGCTTCCAGTTCGGCCTTCATGCGTGCTTCTTCTTCATCGGTCATGTTCTGGAACGGAGTGCGGTTCTTGCCCAAATCCAGTCCTATCAGTTTCATGATGCGCTTGCCGCCCACGATGTTGCCACGGAAATGGCAAATCACGTTGATCACTTCCTGAGAGAAGTTCTGCAACTCGCGTGCCTTTTCCAGGTCGCCGGCCTTCCAAGCGTCGATGATACCTACCAGGTTGGCTCCGTTGTAATTGGTTGTACCGCCGATTCCACCTTGTGCGCCACCCATGGCCAGGCAGGGGAGGATTGTCTCATCCTGTCCGTGTAGCATGTCATACTTGCCGTTCTTATACAAGCGGCATTGGTTGTATTCGTACATGCTTTCAAACGTATATTTGATACCCGCAAAATTGGGAATGCGGCCATCCACTGCTTCCAAGAACGAAACCATCGGCAAGAAAGCGCCGTTGAATGCGGGGATGTGGTAATAATAGAACGGAAGTTCGGGAGCGCCACAGGCAATCTCTTCACAATACTTCACCAATTCTTCCACACGGCCCACTTTCGGGAAAGGAGGTGCCATGGCGCCGATACCCCATGCGCCGATTTTCTGTGCATGTTCGGCCAACTTGCGGCTGGACTTCACACAGCAACTTCCTACATGAACAATCACTTTGAAGCCTTCGGGAGCAACCTCTACCCAGCGTTCGGCCAGTTTCATGCGCTCTTCATCCGTCAGCATGTAACCTTCCCCGGAAGAACCATTTATAAACACGCCTTTCAGGCCATTTTTTACCAACATTTGAGCATAAGCCTCGATAGGCTCGTAATTTACCTCTCCATTTTCATAAAACGGAGTAAACGGTGCATCAATCAATCCAATAATCTTTTCCATACTCAATATCTTATTTAAGATTAAATATTAG
>NZ_JAICZW010000124.1 GCF_029057325.1 Bacteroides sp.
ACGTTCAGTAGTATCTTCATCACTAATATAGACCGACATAGTTCTGCATTCCATGGCTAATATACCTTGCCGCCACCAACATTTGTCCCTACATTTTTGCAACTCAAACGCTTGCAATACGTCATGCCAAACAGATTGCAATGAACAAGCATCCGAATATAAATCAATTCCAAACTTTCGGCAAGTATATTCCAAAACCTCCAAATATCGAGTGCCAAAAGGTTGATAGTTCGTAACTCGCTCAGAATCCAAACGGCTACGAACGTATGCAACAATCCCCATCAAACCGTTTTCCAAACTAACATCCGTAATGCGACTTACGTCCCATTCCATTATTCGCTTATCTACCTCTTCTAATACTTCATCTGTATTACTTTCAACAAAGCCTTTTGATTTTAAAAGTTCAATGCTCCAACCTATACCGCATAATCCATCAGCAAAAACTATTGGAGAACATGACGATAAGTCGTTACAGACATTATCCAATAGCTCCACAGCAAAATCTTCGTACCAATGGTTTCCTGTATATCGAAAAAGTTGAAAGAAGAAAATAGCCATTCCGGTCTTTCCTCCCCACAATCCCAACTCCATACCCAAAAGCCCACGAAGCAGACATTGATCAGCTATATATTTTAACTGCAAATCCATGGATAATAATTATCTTTATCATCTATTCATTGAAAACCAGCCGAAAGCATACCCTCCTCCTTCGCCACTTATCTCCAGCAGAAAGTCACCGGACAAACCTTCTTGCAAAGGAATCTTTCTCAAAACAGGCGAATCGATGCTCTCAGTAGAAGAATAAACCACTGTCCCATTTTGAGAGATAACAATCTCTATCTCGCCCACCGCCTGATAAAAATCCAAATCGACAGAACAATCCTCATTCAAGAACGCAGCGAAAGGAACAGCCATAGGGATGGAACGACCGCCTTTGCCCGGTTCATCCGGTTTTTTAAAAGGCTCGTCATTTCCCGTCAAGGTTATTTCCACTCCGGGATTGGACAATAAACAAGCATTAGCTTCTGCCATATACAGAAACGAAAGCAATAAAAAGAAAATAAATTTGGTCTTCATAGTACACTGATTTTATTTTGAGGACAAAATTAGGAAAGATGTACTATATTAGCAAATAATCAACTGGACATAAATTTTATTCTATTTTTACTAATAATCAGCAATTTACATCTGTCATATTCTATTTTACTAGACATTTACCTGGGTAGTAAAACAAGAAAAGTTCCAAACTATCCTTGCTGTTTAGCCCCAATTTATCCTTCAAACGACGTTTTCTCTTCCAAATTGTCGCCAATTCACTCTCGAAAACAAAAGCCAAATCATCGGTAGAGAAACCCACTTTCATCAAAACGACAAACAGCAAAGTGCTCGCTTTCATGCCATGCTCTTCGCCCAAATGGGCGACAAAACCATCGAAGGACAAATCCATATATTCAAAAAGAAGGTGCTTCTCCTCCGGAGTCATGTTCTGGACAAGCAGCAGGTGCTGCCTCAATTTAACCAAGACAGAAAGGCCATTGATATCCTTGCCCTCCTTTATCTTCCGGTTTTCATCTTCCAAAATCTGTATCTGTTGCCGGAACACCTCTATCTGCTGTCGGGTGTCTTCGGAATCCTGCGCCTCCTTCCGCTCCTGCTCTTCTATCCGGCAAAGATGCCGCGCAATGCACTGCTCATAGCCCCGGGCAATCCGCCTCAACTCATCGGCATGCCTCTTCTCTCCGCTATCACGTTGCAATCGATACCTCTTTTTTATTCTGAAATACAGGAAAAATGCTCCCCCGACAAACAGGACAAACAAAAGCGCAATCCCATACTTTTGCCACTCCGCCCGCTTCAAAAGCGCCGCGCTTGCCAAACGCTGATTCTCTCTTTCATCATTCTGCTGCATAGTAAGCAACCGGCTTTGTTCCGTCGCACTCCTGCTGACTTCCAACAAAGAATCTGATTGCTCCTTGTATCGGATGGCCCTATCAAAATTTCCCCTTTGCCTCTCCAACCGATAAAAGTAGTGGCAACCGCCTGCCCGCGTATAGGGATTGTCGGCTTCCAAAACTTTCCGGAAGCACTCCTCTGCCAGCTCCATCTGTCCCATTCGCAAATAGACATCGCCCAACGACATGTAATAATGATAAGTAGAAGAAAGGGCGCGCTCATGCCTGATGGCTGAGCGGAAACAATCGACTGCTTCGACATAGCACCCTTGGGCAGCTTTCTGCTCGCCCAAAAGTTGCATCAGGGAAGGGTACACCGCCGATAACGTATCTCCCTGCAAAAGATGAAAAGCCGCCTGCAAATACTGACAGACACTATCCGACTCATGCTTTTTCTCATACGTCCAAGCAATATCCCGACAGACATACACCATCATCAAGGTGTCATTGCACTTGCCAACATAGGAAAGCGCTTGCCGATAATTGTCCAAAGCCATGTCATACAGCTTCCTCTTGTCATTCAGCATACCTATATACTCATGTGCAAGCCCTTGCATCCGATATTCTTTGGTTCCTTCCAATGCACGCAGAGCTTCCAGATAGCCCTGCATGGCTGCCGAGTCGTTTCTTTGCAGCGCCTGCAACTTAGCAGCATAGAAGAAGGCTTTCCCCGCCTTCGCCCGATCCGTGCCGTCCCGGTAATAATCCACTGCAAGTTGTATCAGCGAGTCGGATTGCAGGCTGTCCAAGTAATTTTTGTCACGCGCCCGGGTCAGCAGCAACGCATAGTCCGCCCGCTCCTTGCCATGAAGCCGCTCGGGATGCGCAATACGGCCAAGCAGCAGCAAGGCGCTGTCGGGATGTGCATCCATACACGCTTCAATCTCCGCAAA
>NZ_JAICZW010000125.1 GCF_029057325.1 Bacteroides sp.
ATTGTAGTACAATAATGAAGACCTTAACCGTCTTCATTCATAAACGATGATTGGGAACAGCCGGTTCGTGAGAATCGGCTGTTTTTTTTTCGTTTGTTTGCATATCAGCGGCGGTAATGCTATTTTTGCGAAAAATAGAGCGGGTAACGGCTGTTGCCGTTTCTGCAAGAATCAGTGTAACGATATGGAACAAGGCAAGAAATTTATCTCTCCGGGAGCATGGTTTTCGATGACTTATCCGGCAGATTGGAGCGAATTTGAGGATGGGGAAGGCTCTTTCCTCTTCTATAATCCCAACGAGTGGACCGGCAATTTCCGTATTTCGGCTTTCAAGGGAAATGCCGCTTATGGTGAGGAGTCCGTGCGACAGGAGCTGAGGGAGAACCCTTCCGCCACGTTGGTCAAGGTGGGGCGACTGGAGTGCGCCTACAGCAAGGAGATGTTTGAAGAGGAGGGGACGTATTATACTACCCATCTCTGGATAACCGGTCGGGGCGAACTGGCGTTCGAGTGCTCGTTCACGGTGAAGAAAGGCGCTTCCGTGGCGGAGGCTGAAAGGGTGGTTGCCTCACTGGAGGTGCGGAAAGAGGGGGTGAAATATCCGGCAGAGATTATTCCGGTGCGCCTTTCGGAGATTTACCAAATCAACGAGGCGTACGAATGGGTGGACGCCACCGTTAAAGAGACCTTGAAGAAGGACTTCCAAGGAGCGGAAGAGGACATCGCCAAGATGCAGCAGCTGATGGACAAGGGCGGTGTCAGTCCGAAGAAGAAAGATGTATGGCTTGCCTTCGGCATCGTGCTTTGCGTCATCCTCGCCAACGAAGTGGACGGCATGGAATGGCGCACATTGGTGGACGGAAACCGCGAAGCTCCCGTCCTGCTGAACACCGCTACGGGCAAGTGGACAGACCCCATGAAGCTTGTCTGGAGCAAAGTGAAAGCGGGCGAGAAGGTAGATCTCGTAGCCACCTACGAAGCCCTTTTAAACTGTTAATTATCAATTGTCAATTCTCAATTATCAATTGTTTTGAATCCAATACTTCAAGTAGAAAACCTGACCAAGTCGTTCGGTGATTTGGTCTTGTTCGAGAATATATCTTTCGGACTGGCGGAAGGCCAGCGGGTGGGGCTGATAGCCAAGAACGGCAGCGGCAAGACGACGTTGCTCAACATCCTTTCCGGCAAGGAGGGGTATGATGCGGGAAACATCGCTTTCCGCCGCGACCTGCGGGTGGGTTATCTGGAGCAGGACCCGCATTATCCCGAAGAGCTGACCGTGCTCGAGGCCTGTTTCCACCATGGCAACAGCACCGTGGAACTGATTAAGGAGTATGAACGCTGCATGGAGACGGAGGGACATCCCGGGCTGGACGAGCTGCTGGTGCGCATGGACCACGAAAAGGCGTGGGAGTATGAGCAGAAGGCGAAGCAGATTCTCTCCCAACTCAAAATCCGCGACTTCAACCGGCAGGTGAAGCAGCTCTCCGGCGGGCAGTTGAAGCGGGTGGCGCTTGCCAACACGCTCATCACCGAACCCGACCTGCTGATACTGGACGAACCTACCAACCACCTCGACCTCGACATGACCGAGTGGCTGGAGGAGTACCTGCGCCGGAACAACCTCAGCCTGCTGATGGTGACGCACGACCGCTACTTCCTGGACCGCGTATGTTCGGAAATCATGGAGATAGACAACCGCCGGATTTATCAGTATAAGGGCAATTACAGCTACTATCTGGAGAAGCGGCAGGAGCGCATCGAAGCCAAGACGGTGGAGATAGAGCGTGCCAACAACCTCTACCGCACGGAGCTGGAGTGGATGCGCCGCATGCCGCAAGCCCGCGGACACAAGGCGCGCTATCGCGAAGAGGCCTTCTACGAACTGGAGAAGGTGGCGAAGCAGCACCTGCGCAACGACCGGGTGAAGCTGGATGTCAAGGCTTCCTACATCGGCAGTAAGATATTCGTGGCGGACCGTCTCTGCAAGTCGTTCGGCGATCTGAAGATACTGGACGATTTCTCCTACATCTTCTCCCGCTACGAGAAGATGGGCATCGTGGGCGACAATGGCACGGGAAAATCGACCTTTATCAAGATACTGATGGGACTGGAACAGGCGGACAGCGGCACGCTGGACATCGGCGAGACGGTTCGCTTCGGCTACTACTCGCAGCAGGGGCTGGAGTTCGACGAGCAGATGAAGGTCATTGACGTGGTGCAGGACATTGCCGAGGTGATAGAGCTGGGCAACGGCAAGCGGCTGACGGCATCGCAGTTTCTGCAACATTTCCTCTTCACGCCCGAGACGCAACACAGCTACGTTTATAAGTTGAGCGGCGGTGAACGCCGCCGCCTCTACCTCTGCACGGTGCTGATGCGCAACCCCAACTTCCTGGTGCTGGACGAGCCTACGAACGACCTCGACATCGTGACCCTGAACGTGTTGGAGGAGTATTTGCAGAACTTCAAAGGCTGCGTGATGGTGGTGAGCCACGACCGCTACTTCATGGACAAGGTGGTGGACCACCTGCTGGTGTTCAACGGACAGGGCGACATCCGCGACTTTCCCGGAAACTATACCCAATATCGTGACTGGAAAGACGAGAAGGCCCGTCAGGAAAGGGAGAAAGAAAAGGAGGCCGCCAAGGCGCAGGAGGCGAAGGCCGTCCGGACACGTCCGAGCGAGAAACGCCGCCTCTCCTTCAAAGAGAAACGCGAGTTCGAGCAGTTGGAGCAGGAGATTGCCGGTCTGGAGGGGGAGAAGAAGGCCATTGAGGAAGCCTTGTGCAGCGGCACCCTTTCGGTGGAAGAGCTGACGGAGAAGTCGAAGCGGCTGCCGGTGCTGGAGGAATCGCTGGATGAGAAGATGTTCAGGTGGCTGGAGCTAAGTGAAATAGAGAATTAAAGAAATTATGAACCTTACCAATTACCATAGTCATTGCCTCTATTGCGACGGCCGGGCCGGCATGGAGGATTTTGTACGCTTTGCCTTGAGCAAAGGATTCACTTCATACGGCTTTTCTTCGCACGCACCGTTGCCTTTTCCGACGGCGTGGACGATGGAGTGGGACAATATGGATGACTATCTGGCAGAGTTCCACCGGCTGAAAGCGAAGTATGCGGGACGCATTGAATTGTATGTCGGGCTTGAGATTGACTACCTGAACGAAGAGAGTAACCCGGCTATCCGGCGTTTCAGGGAACTTCCGCTGGACTATCGCATCGGCTCCGTGCATCTGCTGTACAACGATGTGGGAGAAGTGGTGGACATTGACGTGCCTGCCGATGCCTTCCGACAGCTTGTGGACCGGCAGTTTGGAGGTGACCTGGAACGGGTGGTACGACTTTACTACGCCCGACTGACGAGGATGCTCGAACTGGGCGGTTTCGACATCGTGGGGCATGCCGACAAGATGCACTACAACGCCGTTTGCTACCGACCGGGATTGCTGGACGAGCCTTGGTACGACGAGCTGGTCCGGACTTACTTCGCGGAGATTGCCCACCGTGGCTATCAGGTGGAAGTCAACACGAAATCCTGGCACGAACTAGGCACCTTCTTTCCCAACGAACGCTATTTCTCCCTGTTGCACGACCTGGGCATACGGGTGCAGGTGAACAGCGACGCCCACTACCCCGAACGCATCGACAACGGCCGTCCCGAAGCCTTGAAAGCCTTGAGACGGGCGGGTTATACAGCTGTGATGGAGATGGTTCGCGGGGAGTGGAAAGAGCAGGGGATAACAGGGATTGCCGGACGGTGAGTATTTCTATGACTTTTTCGATAATATCGGAATTTTCAAGGAAGAGTTGGAAATACCTCTAACTCTCAATTTTAGATTGTGTAATTCGCAAAGTGTTTCTTTTTGACTATAAAAGAAGCATGGAGCAATTTGTCTCCTTTAATTTATTGATTTATTCTTTACAAAAACTTCTTCGGAAATCACGGTGCTGCATGTTGTTACCCTCAGTCGTTATCTGAGGCAACCTCAGTCGTTACCTTTCCCTACCCCTTTCAGGAGTACTCCTGGAACCGTTTTTTTTGTTGAGAAATGAGAAAACTGCGATTTTTTGCATTTTTGGGCGGGAAATGATATTTTTTTACATCCCTACATGGGAAATGAATACGTTATGCATGCCACGATAGGTGAATAGTTACAATGATTCGTACGGCATTCTAAAGGAACCAAGTTCTGATAGGACTTGGTATGTTGAATACGTTCTATCATCAGCAAAGGTAACAATAATTTTGTTATTTAAACACATTTACCAAATTGTTTTATTTGTAAGGCCTCTTTTTTTTAAAAAAAGCGTCTATAAGTCCCCTCCTTTTCTCATATATACTATAAAAAACATTGGCGGAATTCATTTCGAAATAAATTCAGGAGGGGGTGTCACGATGAGTTTTGCTTTATCCTCATTCAACACACTAAGTCCTATCAGAACTTTATTTTTTATGAAAATGTAAAACCTAATAAATCTATATGAATAAAAACAAAGCAAACAATTATTTATTAATTTAATCTTTACTATGTCAAAAGGAACTATTCACTTCCATGAGTCGGGCAGACGTTTTCGTCCGACTTTCTCAAGCATCGCAGGGATGGGACTTTGTTCGTTGCTGTTGTGTGCTTCTCCGCAGGCCCTGCTTGCGGAAACGGGTGATGCTGATGCGATTGCCATCGTTCAGCAGACAAGTACCATCAAAGGTACAGTGGTCGATGAGACCGGGCTTTCGGTCATTGGCGCCAGCGTGGTGGTAAAAGGGACTACCAACGGTTGTGTGACGGACATTGACGGGAACTTCTCGCTCAATGCCAAGTCGGGAGATCTTCTTGAAATCTCTTTCGTGGGCTACCAGACCGTGACCGTAAAGGCTACCGCGCAACCTATGTCCATCGTATTGAAAGAGGACAGCGAAGTGCTGGATGAAGTAGTCGTGGTGGGTTACACCAGCACCAGTAAGCGCGACTTGATTGCCTCAGTTTCTACCGTGAAGGCAGAGCAGATTTCAAACATGCCTGTCACCAACATGGCGCAAGGTCTGGCGGGACGTTCGCCCGGTTTGATTGTAAAGGCGAGTGGTGGTGGTATCAACTCTACGCCGAATGTCAGCATCCGTGGTGGAGGAAATCCCATCTACGTCATTGACGGCGTTATCCGTTCGTCGGCTGACTTCCAGAACCTTTCACCCGACGACATTGATGCCATGTCTATCCTGAAGGACGCTTCGGCTACGGCGGTATATGGTTCGCGTGCCACGAACGGTATCATCCAGGTGACTACCAAGCGGGGCAAGGAGGGAAAGGCTTCTGTGGAGTATGACTTCAACCAAAGCTTCTCGCAGCCCAGCATCTGGCCGGAAAAGATGAGCTCGTATGAAAGGGCGCTCTATTCCAACATCGCCCGCCAAAACGATGGCTTGGAGCCTATTTATACGGAAGAGGGCTTGAACCACTTTAAGAACGGTACCGATCCGCTGAATTTTGCCAATACCAACTGGCGTAAGCTGGTGCTGAACGACTGGGCACCGCAGCAAAAGCATACCATCCGTGTATCGGGCGGCAACGACAAGAATCAGTACTACGTGTCGTTGGGACATATCGACCAAAACTCGTTGTACAAGAACGACAACCACTGGATGAAGCGTACCAACTTCCGCCTCTCCCAGTCCACGTTTATCGAGGCTATCGGTGTCCGCCTGAATGCTACTATCGACGGTTATCGGCAGAAGACGACCCATCCATACACCTCCACTTCCAGCAACTATTATACGGTGTTCTCGCACATCAACGACAAGTACAGCCGCTATCCCGGCGTGAATAAATACGGTTTGCCCTACAACTTGACCGACAATCCGGTTGCCGAGACTGCCAAAGATGCCGGTTACATCCGCAAGATTGACAATGTAATCAATGGGCGCGGCGAAGCCATCTGGGAAGTGCCTTGGGTGGAAGGGCTGAAAGTGCGTGCCGCCAGCAACTACCGTTATTATGGCGAGACGAACAAGTCGTGGCGCAAGGATGCCGGTCAGTACGACTGGGATTCGCAAAGCCCCGTGTATGCCAACAAACCGCAGCTGAGCCATACTTCAGCTACCGGCTATTCGTTTACGAACCAGGCATTTGTGGAATATGCCAACCAATTTGGCAAGCACTCGGTATCGGCATTGGCAGGTTTTGAGCAATACTACGAGAAGACCGAGAGCTATAGCCTGCAACGTGACAACTATTCGTTCGACATCGACCAGATTACCATCGGTGATGCCAACAGGCAGGCCAATAGCGGCAGCGAGGCGGAGTTGGGACGTGCGGCTTGGATTGGCCAGGTGAAGTATAACTATGATAACAAGTATTACGTGGAAGGCAGCATCCGTTACGACGGTTCCGACCGTTTTGCGCCGGGCAATCGTTGGGGTACCTTCTTCAGCGGTTCGCTAGGATGGATTGTGACGGCGGAAAAGTTCATGCAGCCGCTGGTGGAAAAGAACATCCTGAACTCGTTGAAACTTCGTGCTTCTTACGGTGAGACCGGTTTGGATGAGTCGGCAGGTCGTTTCCAGTACATGACGACGTATTCCTATAATCCGTATGCCTACGTGATGCAGGGCGAATACTATCCGGGCTTCACCGAAGGCAATCTGGCTTCGCCCGACCTGACGTGGTACACCACCAAACAGATGGACTTTGGTTTCGACTTTTCTTCCTTGAACAGTCGCCTTTACGGTTCGTTCGACTACTTCTACTATTCCACCAAAGGTTACTTGGTGGCACCGGTGGGAGACAGCTATTTGAACACGGCTCTCGGCGTAGGTCTGCCGCGTGTGGCATCGGACAGTGAACATCGTCGTGCCGGTGTCGAAGTGCAGTTGGGCTGGAGAGACAACATCGGTGACTTCAAATATGATGTTGCCACCAATTTCACCGTTTACAACACGATTTGGGCACTTGACGAAAGCGAAGCGGAATCGAGCCGCATGAATCCCTATTTCAGAAGCCAGCAGGTGAAGCAGAACTACTACGGACTTCTGTTGGAGAACCTGGGCTATTACACCAGTGCAGAAGATGTGTTCAACTCTCCGGGTGTGCTCAATGCCTACAATTCAGGCTATATGACCGCCGGCGACTTGAAGTACAAGGATGTGAACGGTGACGGTAAGATTGACAGTGAAGACAGACGCCGTCTGGGCAAGTCGAATTCTCCTCACAATCAGTTTGGTATCAATATTAACCTGAATTACAAGGGATTCTATTTCAGCACCTTGTTCCAGGGTGCTTTGGGATTCGACATGTATGTGTCGCCCGCTTTGGGCATGCAGACCGGACAGACGGGCGACATGCCGGTGGCATACGACTACCAGACCGACTTTTGGACTCCGACCAACCGCAACGCACAATATCCGCGCTTGATGTCCGATACGGGCCGCAACGCGAACAACAACTATGAAAGCAGCGACTTCTGGCTCATCAACGGTTCTTATCTCCGTATGAAGGACTTCCAGTTTGGCTACGACTTCAAGTATAAGCTGTTGAAGAACATCAATTGGTTGACAAGATGCAAGGTGGGCGTTTCCGGCCAGAACATCTTTACCATCTCCAAATCAACCAAGTATGGCATGGACCCGGAAGCAGCCGATACGGGCTACCAGGGTTATCCGGTAGAGAGAATTTTAGCGTTTACTCTTAACTTAGGATTTTAATTCGTATGAAAAATATATTCAAATATGGCCTATTAGGCTTGGGTGTTGTCACCTTGTCGTCTTGTATAAATACACTTGACACGCATCCTACCACAGTATTCGATGCCGAAACTGTATGGGGGAGCAAGGCTACGGTAGAGGGCTTTGTATATGCCACTTATACCGATGTGATTCATGCCGGTTATGCCGGTTCTGGCACCAGCGTGGGCTGGGAAGCGCGTACTCCTAATTCGGTGCGATGCTCGCAGGTGGGTGAAGGTATCGACGGAGTTGCTACCGAGTTGGGCGTCAGCGAAAGCAGCGACTTCGGTTGCAACCGTTTCAGCCTGCTCAGAAGGGCGAACCTGATTATCCACAATGTGGAGAACAGCGCCACTTTGAGTGATGCCGAGAAGAAGGAACTTTCCGCACATGGCTACTTGATGCGCGGCATGATTTTCTTCGACCAAGCTCGCAAGATGGGGCGTTTCGTCCCGGTGCGTGAAGTGTTCGATGTGGAACATCCGGAAGCGGTCAACATCCCGATGACACAGAATGTTGCCGAAGGATATGACATCATCATCAGCGATCTGGAGAAGGCTGCCGACTACCTTCCTACTGATAATATGCCGGGATTGCCTACCCGGTATGCAGCCGGTGTGTTACTGTCGAGAGCCGCCTTGCAGGCATACGCTTATACCCAAGACAGCAAATACTTGGACGTTGCCATCCGATATGCTTCGGACGTGGTTACAAACAGCGGTGCTTCACTTGCCACCAATCTTTCTCCCGCCAAGAGCCTTTGGAACGAAACCGACTCTTACAACGAGGAAATCTTGTGGGCATACTACCGCGAAAAGGATAATACGAACGTACAGAGTTTTGAGGAGCTGATGAGGACTTACCCCAACATCTCTACGGACAATGTGCTTAATTCACAAAGCCCCATCGCCTTGCGACAGGCAAACGGACAGACTTTTGAAGGCTGGGCAATCTACTTCCCGACGCAGGATTTGGCAGACCAGTTCCTGGTAACGGACGAGGCTACGGGCGAGGCGTTGCCGTGGTATGAGACCTCTCAATATGTGAACAGCGTGGATATTCTGAACCCGGCAACGGTGACCGAGGTGGGTCAGGTGGACCAATATCAGCAGAATAGCGGTGACTGGCGCCGCATTCCTACTCCGCAAGACTTTGCCCAGACCAGAGACGGTTATCCGGTGGTGAAGCGTTTCCATCAGTTGAAAGCCGGTTCGGAACGTGATCTCAGCGACTTGATGTATAGCGGACGTGACAACCGTTTCTACACCACGATGGTGTACGACAAGGCTACTTGGATGAACGAAAAAGTCGAGCTGAACCTGGGCGGAAACCTCTCCATGGGAGTGCGCGATAAGGCAAACGGACAGACTTTTGAAGGCTGGGCAATCTACTTCCCGACGCAGGATTTGGCAGACCAGTTCCTGGTAACGGACGAGGCTACGGGCGAGGCGTTGCCGTGGTATGAGACCTCTCAATATGTGAACAGCGTGGATATTCTGAACCCGGCAACGGTGACCGAGGTGGGTCAGGTGGACCAATATCAGCAGAATAGCGGTGACTGGCGCCGCATTCCTACTCCGCAAGACTTTGCCCAGACCAGAGACGGTTATCCGGTGGTGAAGCGTTTCCATCAGTTGAAAGCCGGTTCGGAACGTGATCTCAGCGACTTGATGTATAGCGGACGTGACAACCGTTTCTACACCACGATGGTGTACGACAAGGCTACTTGGATGAACGAAAAAGTCGAGCTGAACCTGGGCGGAAACCTCTCCATGGGAGTGCGCGATAAGGAAGACGGCGGTTGGTACAACACGACTACGGGCTACTATTGGCGGAAGAGCAACATTGAAAATCCTGAACCACGTGCCTATTATGCCAGTAAGGTGGCTCTCCACTTCAACATTGCCCGCTTGGGTGAAGCCTACCTGAACTTGGCGGAAGCACAACTGCTGAAGAAGAATATCCCGGCAGCGGTAGAGGCGTTGAACGCTACCCGCACCAAGCACGGTGGGCTGGCTCCTTCGCAAGCAACGACAGAAGCAGAAGCCTGGGCGGATTACATCCGCGAACGCAACTGCGAGATGACCAACGAAACCGGTGATATCTATTTCAGCTACTTGCGTTGGGGCAAGTATGGAGGCTATGCCAACAACGGCAAGGCGGCAGGAGAGGTTATCGATGAGTTGGATCGCCCGGCTTACAAGATTGAAATCAGCCGAGACCGTACCAAGCTGGTTGTGAATCAGGTGACTTTGCTGAATAGTGCCAATCGTCATTTCACGACCCGCCGTTATTTGTTGCCCATCGCGCAGTCTTTCTTGAACACACGCGAGGCATACGGTTTGGATCATACTCAAAACGAAGGTTGGTAATTACTAATTTTTAAATGATACAGAACTTATGAAGAAATATTTTACTATCATGACTGCCTGCCTTTGGGCAGTACTCCTCTCTTCCTGCTTGGATGCCAATCTGGAAGATTTGGAAGAATACTCCGGATGTGACATTACGAACGGCGATGTGTATTGGAGATATTACGGAACGGACAAGAATCCGGGCAGCGGCGAAACGGAGGTCAAGCAGGTGCGGCTTGCTGCGGCACGTACCCAGGATACGGAGAATTGCGTATATACCATTCGTTACGTCACCGACAACATTCCGGAAGCCGAACGTCCTAATTTCACCGAGTCGAAGGCAATGGTTGTAGTGACTATTTCCACGGCTTCTACCATTAAGCCCATCGGTGACGCTCCTAAGTTGGGTGTACCGGGTGATTGGAGCAAGGACCATCAGTATGAGGTGACAGCCGCCGATGGCACTAAGAAAATGTGGACCATCGTGGTAGAACCATACGAATAACTGAAAAGTCGTTTCAACATAGTAATGTTGTAAACAATGGGAGCAGCTTTCCTGTGAAGGGGGGCTGCTCCGCTCTTTCTTTCCCCTATTAATTCGCCCTTTTATCAAATAAATCTGGATTGAAAATCCTATTCGACAAAAAAAGCGTTATATTTGTGGAAGCGAAACGGCTGTTTCGTTTAGATTTGAATTTTGTTACTTTAATCAGAGAAAAACATGAAAAATAGTTGTAAGAAAACATTGTGTATATTGTTCATACTGTTGGGCATGATATATGCTGCATCTGCCCAAAGTGTTGTTTTTCCGCAGAAAAAACAACCGGGACGTGCCGGGATGAAGGCGAAGAAAAGTGTCTATATTATTGGTAACGAACTATTTACTGCAAAATTCATAAACAAGGATAAAAGCCTGCTGTTCGGCGGTTCTGCCGAACTGGGACTATTGCCCGGTACGGAACTCTTCAAGATACGTCTTGGGGAGGACAGCACGGAGGTGGCGGCTTCGGACATGGTATTGAAGAGTGTGCGCACGGCGAAACTGAAAGGAGATGCCGCTGCTGCCAGAGGCTCGGAGAAACTGGACGGCTATGCCCTTCAAGCAACGTTTGAATACGAAGGACTGGAAATAGCTTGGCAGGCTGTGTTGCGTGACGGGTCGCACTATCTGCGCACCGAGATGGACATCGCTGCACACCAGGAAGTGTCGATGCACTCCATCATTCCCCTGATTTATGAGATGGAGGATGGCAGTGAGCCGTCGCTCCGCGTAGTGGGAAACACCCGAGGAGCGGTCATTGCCGGAGCGCATATCTTTGCCGGACTGGAGACACCTACCGGCATCAATACGGTAACGAAGCAGGGACAGAACGTCCGTATGCAGGGGCTTTGGAGCCGCCACACGACATTGGCGGCCGGAAAGACGTGGAATGTGAGTGCCGTGGTGGGACTGATGGCGGAAGGACAGGCACGCCGTTCGTTCCTGGCGTACAACGAGCGCGAGCGTGCAGTGCCTTGGCGTGCCTATCCGGTGTACATCTCTTGGTATGAACTGAACATCGACCGCAACAATGCGGAGAATTACGACGGCAACATGACCGTGGAGCAATGTACCGACATCGTGTCGGAATGGAAGAAGCAGTTTTTCGACAAATACCAGACCGGCATAAAGGCTTTTGTCTGGGATGACGGTTGGGACAGCTATGGGACGTGGACCTTCAACAAGAACTTCCCCAATGGATTCAGCGAGCCGGATGCCGTGGCAAGGCAGATGGGCGCAGGCATCGGTGCCTGGCTGGGACCGGTGGGCGGATACGGCCGTTCGGGCGACTACCGCCGCAACTTCTGGAAGGAGAAGGGGGGAATGCAACTGAGCAATCCCGACTATTACAAGACTTTCCTCGATGCTTGCACCTACCTGATAAAGAACTATGATTTTCGCTTCTTCAAGTATGACGGCATCAGCGCGCAGTTCAGTGCCGTGGGACCCGACCCCGGAACGAGAGGCGAGGAGAATGCCGAAGCCATCATCAACATTGAGCGAGAGACCCGCAAACTGAAAGCGGACATCTTCTTGAACACCACTGTGGGCACCTGGGCTTCTCCTTTCTGGTTCCGCTTCACGGATGCCGTATGGCGGCAGGAGGCGGACTATGCCACCATCGGTGACCAGGGAAGCGATCGGGAACGCTGGATTACCTACCGTGACCGCTTGGTTTATCAGAATTTCGTACAGAACTCCCCGCTTTGCCCCATCAATACGCTGATGACTCACGGCTTTATCCTGTCGCGTTGGGGCGAGGTATCCAAAGATATGGATTATGATGGAATCGTGCGCGAGCTGCGTTGCGCGTTCGCCTGTGGTTCGGGCATGGTGGAGCTTTACAATGACTACAAGCTGATGAATGAAATCAACAATGGTGCCTTGTGGAAAGACCTGGCGGAGTGCATCGCCTGGCAGGAAGCCAATGCGGACGTGTTGCCCGACATCCATTGGGTGGGGGGCAATCCTTGGGACGGCAAGCAGGCAAATATCTATGGCTGGGCGGCATGGAACGGCAAGAAGGCGGTGCTCACGCTGCGCAATCCCGCCGCTTCAACGCAGACCATTAAGCTGACCTTGCGCGAGGCGCTCGACATCCCCGCTTACGTGAAGACCCGCATCGTGCTGTCCGACGCCTTTGCGCAAGGTACGCCCGAAGGACTCGCCACCGGGCAAGAGATAGACATAGATTCCGAACTTTTGCTGACACTGCCCGCATCATCGGTATTCATTTATAACGGTACAGATCTTCGCCTATGACACATGTATCTTCTGCTGCCCGTTCCTCCTATGCCGTGCGCCCCTCGGAACGGCTCTCCTCGCTGGACATCTTGCGAGGATTCGACCTCTTTCTGCTGGTCTTTTTCCAGCCAGTACTGGTGGCACTTGGCAACAGGCTTGACCTGCCGTGGCTGAACGCCGTGTTGTATCAGTTCGACCATGAGGTATGGACCGGTTTCCGCTTTTGGGATTTGGTGATGCCCCTGTTCCTCTTCATGGCGGGAGCATCGATGCCTTTCTCCTTTGTCAAATATGAGGGAGGTGCGGGCAAGAGAGCCGCTTTCAGGAAAGTGGCGAGGCGTTTTTTGCTCTTGTTTTTGTTGGGCATGGTGGTGCAGGGTAATCTGCTGGGACTTGACCCTGCACACATCTACTTTTATACCAATACGTTGCAGGCGATAGCAAGCGGTTATCTCATCGCTGCCGTGTTGCTTTTGTGCTGTCCCCTCAGGTGGCAGGTGGCGGGCACGCTGGCGCTGTTGCTGTTATATTGGCTACCTATGACTTTTTTCGGTGATTTCACGCCCGAAGGCAACTTTGCGAACCGGCTGGACCGGGCGGTCATGGGGCGTTTCAGGGGTGACCCTACTTATACTTGGATATGGAGCAGCCTGACGTTCGGTGTCACGGTCATGCTGGGAACCTTTGCCGGGCGCATCATGAAAGAGGGGAGGGAAGAGCGTGGGAAGACGGTAAGGCGTCTGTTTCTGGTCGGCGTTGCCCTGGTGGCAGGCGGGTTGCTGTGGAGCCTGCAGATGCCGGTCATTAAGCGGATATGGTCGTGCAGCATGACCCTGCTTTCTGGCGGATATTGCTTCTTGCTGATGGGGATTTTCTATTACTGGATTGACTATAAGGGGCATACGCACGGACTGGAATGGCTGAAGATTTATGGTATGAATTCCATTGCCGCCTATCTGCTGGGTGAGACTGTCAATTTCCGTTGCGTGGCGCATTCTGTCTGTTACGGTTTGGAGCGATATCTGGGTGAATATTATGCTGTCTGGCTGACATTTGCCAATTTCCTTATCTTGTTTCTGATACTCAGATTCATGTACCGACAGAAGATTTTTCTGAAGATTTAAGTATGTAAGCAATATGTTTATTTTCAAAAATAGTATGAATATGAAAAAACTATTAATTTTAGCGATGGGGATGTTTCCCCTGTTTTCTTCCAGTGCGAAAGCCGACGGTGGGACACCTCCTGCCCGCGAGCTTTCTTTCTGGTTCGATGTTCCCAACACCTTGCGCGGCATGGCAGTTTGGTACGATGGCAGGCCCGATATGTGGGATGGTGAGAAGAAGCCCGAGTTTGCTGGCAACGCTGCGACGAATCCAGACATGGACTGGGAAGCGCGTTCTCTGCCCATCGGCAATGGCAGCATAGGTGCCAACATCCTCGGCTCTGTGGAGGCGGAACGTATCACGTTCAACGAGAAGACCCTCTGGCGCGGCGGTCCCAATACGTCGAAAGGAGCTGCTTACTATTGGGACGTAAACAAGCAGTCCGCCCATGTGCTGGATGAAATCAGGCAGGCTTTCACGGATGGCGACCAGAAAAAGGCGGCGTTGCTGACCCGTAAGAACTTTAACAGCACGGTGCCTTACGAGGCATACGCGGAAACTCCCTTCCGGTTCGGAAATTTCACGACGATGGGTGAATTCTATGTAGAGACGGGGCTGAGCACGGTCGGCATGAGCCACTACAGGCGTGCTCTCTCTCTCGATTCGGCCCTTGCCACGGTGAGCTTCCGGAAAGAAGGGGTGGCTTACAAGCGCTCTTATTTCATCTCCTATCCTGCCAATGTCATGGTAATCCGCTTCAGTGCCGACACGCCGGGGATGCAGAACTTGACGTTCAGCTATTCGCCCAATCCGGTATCTACGGGCAGCATCGCTGCCGAAGGGGCCGATGGACTGGTCTATACCGGCAAGCTGGACAACAATGGCATGGAATACGTGGTCCGCATCCGTGCCATCGCCCAAGGAGGTTCCTTGTCCAATGCCGACGGGAAGTTCAAGGTGAAAGGGGCTGATGAGGTGGTGTTCTTGGTGACGGCAGATACCGATTATAAGATAAATTTCGCTCCGGACTTTGCCGACCCGCGTGCCTATGTGGGGATCAATCCGGATGAAACCACTTCCGCTTGGATGCGCGATGCGGCAGCGAAGGGGTATGAACAGCTTTTTGCTGAGCACTATGCCGATTACTCTTCCCTCTTCGACAGGGTGAAACTTCATCTCGGCTCTGCTTCCGGCTATGAGGACATTCCCATCACCCGGCGGCTGGCGAACTATCGCAAGGGTATTTCGGATTCTTATCTGGAAGAGTTGTATTTTCAGTTTGGCCGTTATCTGCTTATTTCCAGTTCCCGACCGGGCAACCTGCCCGCCAACCTGCAAGGTATCTGGCATAATAACGTGGACGGTCCTTGGCGGGTAGACTATCACAATAACATCAATGTGCAGATGAACTATTGGCCCGCCTGCTCCACTAATCTGGACGAGTGTATGTTGCCCCTTATCGACTTTATCCGTACGTTGGTGAAGCCGGGTGAGAAGACGGCGCAAGCCTATTTTGGCGCACGGGGGTGGACGGCCTCCATATCGGGCAACATCTTCGGTTTTACCGCGCCTTTGAGCAGCGAGGACATGTCTTGGAACTTCAATCCGATGGCAGGACCCTGGCTTGCCACACATGTGTGGGAGTATTATGATTACACCCGCGATAAAGCCTTTCTGAAGGAGACCGGGTATGATCTGATAAAGAGCAGCGCCAATTTTGCAGTGGATTATCTGTGGCATAAGCCGGACGGAAGCTATACGGCAGCTCCCTCTACTTCGCCCGAACATGGGCCGATAGACCAAGGCGCTACCTTTGTGCATGCCGTCATCCGTGAAATTCTGCTCAATGCCATTGAGGCGAGCAAGGTGCTGGGAGTGGATGCCAAAGAGCGTAAACAATGGCAGCACGTATTAGCCAAATTGGCTCCCTATTCCGTAGGACGTTACGGGCAGTTGATGGAGTGGTCAACGGATATCGATGACCCCAAGGATGAGCATCGCCACGTAAACCATCTGTTCGGCTTGCATCCGGGACACACGATTTCGCCTGTCACTACGCCCGATCTGGCAAAGGCATCCAAAGTGGTACTGGAGCATCGTGGCGATGGTGCCACAGGTTGGAGCATGGGATGGAAACTGAACCAGTGGGCACGCCTACAGGATGGCAACCATGCCTATAAACTCTTCGGCAATCTCCTGAAGAACGGGACATTGGATAATTTGTGGGATACGCATCCGCCTTTCCAGATTGACGGCAACTTCGGAGGAACTGCCGGTATCACGGAGATGTTGTTGCAGAGTCACATGGGATTCGTTCAGTTGCTTCCTGCCCTTCCCGACAACTGGAGCGATGGATGTGTCAAAGGTCTTTGTACCCGAGGCAATTTTGAAGTTGATATCCGG
>NZ_JAICZW010000126.1 GCF_029057325.1 Bacteroides sp.
GCCCACGGGCTTGCCATGAGCGCCGTCTTGCATCTATCCGCTTTCGCCCACGAGGAGATTGGTTACGAACAGGCGGTTGCCTATCTGCGCAAAGAGGCGGTAACGCTTTCGGCGACCGCCCCTCGTGGCATTGTGTTGTTAACTTATAAACAGATTCCTTTGGGTTTTGTCAAGAACATCGGCAACCGTGCCAACAATCTCTATCCGCAGGAATGGCGGATTCGTAGCGGCTATTTGCCGGAAGAAGTCATTGAATTGGATGCGGTTGCCGGCAAGTAGCAACAGCCGTAACAGCCGCATCACGTTTTCGGATGAGTCTGCTGTGTTACAAAGAGCCGCTACGCTTGTTCAGGAATCGCTTTGCCAGATACTTCCGCACAGGTTCGTCGTATAGTTTCAGGCATAGATAAGCCACCAGTATGTTGCCTGCGTAAACGCATAAGACGACCGGCCAAGTCTGTTCCAGCGTGAAAAGCTGTTCCTCAATCAGCCAGGCGTAGAACAGATACATGAACGGATAGTGCACTACATAGACCGGATAGGAGATGTCACCCAGAAACTTGCAGATGCGGGTTGATTTCTGGTCGGTGGTTGTTCCCGATGCGCCCAGCCAGACAAGTGCCGGAAAGACGATGAGGATGCAGAACGATTCATAGATGCCGTTGGCGCAGATCGGTTCTGCTCCTTCGATGTAAGGCACGGCGAATATGGCTGTCAGCGCGATGCTACAAATCCAGAACGCTCCTCTTACCTTGACGGGCTTGAAGTTGCGTGACAGGAGCATACCCATGGAGAAGGGGAACAACATCCGCAGCGACCCGCCGATGAAATTCACGCCGTCCAGCGTCCAGCCCACTCCGATGGAGCCATAGCCGGAAATGTCGAGCATGGCGAACGATGCCAGCGCGATGCCAAGCAGTGCCGTCAGTATGGCAAGCGCCTTGTTGGACAGGCGGTGGATGAACAGGGCGTAAAGGATGTTGCCTATGTATTCGAAGAACAGCGACCAGCAAGGACCGTTCAGCGGGAACATCTCGCCATTGCCACGCACTTCATAACCTGCTCCCGGTATGGCGGGTATGAAGAACAGGAGGCAGAGGAACGACAGCAGAATCATGGACAGGGGAACGTTTGTGCCGTCCCATTGCACGCTTCCTTGGATGCAGAACGTGATTGCGCCCAGCACAGCTCCCATGATGACCATCGGATGCAGACGAATCAGACGCCTTTTGAAGAAATCCTTAACGGTGAGGCTCTTCTTCCATCGGTCGTCGTAGGCGTAGCCGATGACGAATCCCGAAAGGATGAAAAAGAAATCTACAGCCAGATAGCCGTGGTTCAGAGTCTCTATCAGGCCACCGCCGGCAAAGGCGTAGCCTTCGAATACGTGATACCAGATTACCATCAGGGCCGCTACACCGCGAAGCCCGTCAAGAAGCGCGTAGTGCGCTTTGGTGTCTGTAAAAGCAGAAGATGAAATGCTTGACATGTTTTTTTTCGTTAGTTGATAAATGTTTTTCTGTCGCCAAAGGTACGGCATGCGGAAGAAACTTCTTTTGCTTAAAAGCAAAAAAGCAACGGAAACCTATTTCTGGGCGCGTACCCGGCTGAGCGTATAGATGGAGACTCCTAGAAAGGCGGCGATGTATTTCAGTTTTACCCGGTTGATAAGTCCGGGATAGCGGCGGTTGAACTGTTCATACCGCTCTTTGGGTGGCAGTTGCAGCCTTTCCACGAAGATATGGCTTAGTTCCTTGTTGGCGTTTTGATGCAGGATTCTTCCCCAGTTGGCGATGTCGATATAGGTTTCGTAGAGTTCGTTCAGTTTGTCGATGTGGATGGTGTAGATTTTGCAGTCTGAAAGGGTCTCCACACTCTCTATGGATGGCAGGTGATAGTACAGCGAGTCCATGCCGAAGGTGACATCGCCTTCCTGGCTGAACCAGGTGGTGGTGTCCTCTCCGTCGTGGTGGAATACGGAGCGCGTCACGCCTTCCTCGATGAAATAGACCAGACGGTCTGTCACTCCCGACTGCACAATGTAGGTGTTTTTCGGGTAGTGCCTTTCCTGCATATTTGCCTGCAAAGCCTGAAGCGCTTCGTCGGATACCGGATAGATTTGTCTGATTTTGTCTATGATGTTTTTCATAACTTTGTTCCTGATTTTTCCCTATGCGTTCACGAATGGATACACTCTTTCAGATTGGCTCTTTAAATGCGTGAATTTATAGTTCTCGTCAATCGTCCTTTTTTATCATGCAAATATACGTATTAATACCTGTTGGCGGAATTAAATCCGCAAGGAAATGAGTGCTGCGATTCCCCCCTATATTCCCCGGTTTGACAGACACTTGCGTCTGTCGTCTCAAACACTTGCGTCTGTCGTCTTGAACACAAGTGTCTGTCGTCTTGAACACAAGTGTCTGTCAGCTCACTTTTTAATATATGATAATCAGTGTGTTAGGAAACTCCGGGAAGCCGGCCTGCGGATTAATTCCGCCAACGGGTGTACCAATCTATGTACTTTCGGAACTTGAGTAGTTAATATATTAGGCCTGAAGAAAGAAAACTTGTTCTCCATCAAAACAAAAAAGAAATCGTCAAAACTCCATTAGGAAGTATTTGACGATTTCTTTTTTCACTTGTGACCCCGGTGCGATTCAAACGCACGACCTTCAGAACCGGAATCTGACGCTCTATTCACTAAGCTACGGAGCCGAATGCGGATGCAAAAGTATAAAAAAAACAGGAGATTCCTACTATCCGACCACTTTTTTCTATGAAGAAATTTTTTGCTTTTGATGTTATTTTGAGAGGAGTCGCGAATGAATAGTAAACAATTTGTTGTTTTTTTATTTAAAATAGAAGCAAGTAATGATATTATTTCTATCTTTGCCGGACAATTTAATATATGACAATAATATAGATTTATGAGCTACCTGATAAAACCGGAAGGCTACAAGCCTTTATTAGACCTCAAACAGACAGAATTGGGAATCAAGCAGATTAAGGAGTTCTTCCAGCTGAACCTCTCTTCCGAGCTGCGCCTGCGCCGTGTGACCGCACCGCTTTTCGTGCTGAAAGGCATGGGTATCAACGACGACCTCAACGGGGTGGAACGTGCCGTGACCTTCCCCATCAAGGATTTGGGCGATGCCAAAGCGGAAGTGGTGCACTCGCTTGCCAAGTGGAAGCGGCTTACGCTTGCCGAATACAACATCGAGCCGGGATATGGCATCTACACCGACATGAACGCCATCCGTGCCGATGAAGAGCTGGGCAACCTACATTCGCTCTATGTGGACCAGTGGGACTGGGAGCGCGTTATTACCGCTGAAAACCGTAACGTGGAGTTTCTGAAGGAGATTGTCACCCGCATCTATGCCGCCATGGTACGCACAGAGTATATGGTATATGAAATGTATCCGCAAATCAAACCCTGCCTGCCCAATCTGCAAAAACTGCACTTCATCCATGCGGAAGAGTTGCGTCAGCTTTATCCCCATTTGGAACCCAAACAGCGTGAGCATGCCATTTGCCAGAAGTTCAAGGCCGTGTTCATCATCGGCATCGGGTGTAAGCTGGGTGACGGGAAGAAGCACGACGGACGTGCGCCGGACTATGACGACTATACCACTCTCGGCCTGAACGACTTGCCCGGTCTGAACGGAGACCTGCTGTTATGGGACGATGTGCTGCAACGCAGCATCGAGCTTTCGTCCATGGGAATTCGTGTGGATAAGCAGGCCTTGTTGCGCCAGTTGAAAGAAGTAAACGAAGAGGGACGCTTGGAACTCTATTTCCACAAACGTCTGATGGATGACACTTTGCCGCTCTCCATCGGGGGCGGTATCGGTCAGTCGCGTCTGTGTATGTTCTACTTGCGGAAGGCGCACATCGGCGAAATCCAAGCCAGCATCTGGCCGGATGACATGCGCAAAGAGTGTAAAGCCCACAACATACACCTGATTTAACGACTCATCCTTCATACATGCAAAGAGGGGGCATCAACGGCTTGAAAGTTCTTTTTTCAAGGTTGATGCCTTCTCTTTGTTTTTTATTTTGTACTTTAGCATCCGAATCTATTAATAAAAACGGTTATGAATGTTCAGATAGAAGAGAGCTGGAAAGCGCACCTGCAACCCGAATTTGATAAAGAGTACTTCCACACACTGACCTCCTTTGTGCGGGAAGAGTATGACAAATGTGCCATATACCCGCCCGGGAGATTGATATTCAACGCTTTCAACCTTTGTCCCTTCGACAAGGTGAAGGTTGTCATCATCGGTCAAGACCCCTATCATGGACCGGGACAGGCGCACGGACTCTGTTTTTCCGTAAACGACGGCATTCCTTTTCCACCCTCCTTGCAGAATATCTTCAAGGAGATAAAGAACGACATCGGTGCCGATGCCCCCACAAGCGGCAACCTGACACGTTGGGCGGAACAGGGCGTGTTGCTGCTCAATGCCACACTCACCGTGCGTGCCCATCAGGCGGGTTCACATCAGAATAGGGGATGGGAAACATTCACCGATGCGGCTATCCGCCTCCTTGCAGAGGAGAAAGAGCACCTTGTATTCATTCTTTGGGGAGCCTACGCCCAGCGTAAAGGTGCCTTTATTGACCGTAACAAACATCTGGTATTGGCCTCCGCACATCCTTCGCCTCTTTCCGCATACAACGGTTTCTTCGGCAACAAGCATTTCAGCAAGACCAACGAATACCTGAAAGCACACGGGGAAGAAGAGATTAAGTGGTAAAGTGGTAATGTGATAGGGTGGTAAAGTGATAGGGTAATAAAGGCAATATCACCTTATCACCCTATCACTTTACCACCTTATCATCTTATTAATACCATCTGATATTGCTTTGCGTCTGGCTTCTCTGTTCCCACTTCAAGTCTTGCAAGATTTGTGCTGTGGCACGAATCGTGAAGTTGTAGTACTTGTATCTGCCAAAAGGAGCAATGGCGGCAGTCATGGTGAAGCAGTGCAAGTCGCGGCTGATGTTGAAAGAGGTCTGTGTAATCTCTTTCGCATTGAAGTCATAGCCTGAATTGAAGTTGACGGCCCATTTGTTGGTAAGCTTGATGTTACCGTTTATATTCAAGGAGTTCACGCTGACTTTATAGGGATAGCGCATATTCTTCTTGTTGATGGGTTTCGTGCGGTCTTCCGTAATGTTGAAACCGGTGCTGAGGTTGATGGACCATGGCATCTTGAATTCCTGATAGCCATCCGTGCCTGCGGTAGCTTTCTTCACCCTCTTCTTGGGAATACCGTTGTTGTCCAACTCCTCTTCGCTGTTTTCATCTTCCGACGAGGCGTCTCCTTTATCCTTTGAGTCCTCTTCCTTTTCTCCGGTGAAGAAGCCTCTTATCTTTTTCCACGTGTCGTTGTTGATTGTCCAACTGAAGGAAGTGCCATAACCCGACCAGCGTCCGAAGCGGCCGTAAGACCATTCGGTGCGGTTGCCGGTAACCACATTTCCGTTCTTGTCGAATTCGTAGGCATAGGTGGCAAAGGTAGAACCCATGCTCAGGGTATAGCTTTTGCTCAACTTCATGCGGAGGTTGAAGCTGAGGTCGCTCCACGGACGTACTTCAGCCGCCATGTTGTAGCTGATTCCCATGCTTAAGTCGTCAATCAGGCTTACTTTGCGGATGGAGTCGTTCTTGTCCTTGTATTTCATCTCCAGATTGTTGGATAGGTTGAAGGAGACGACTCCCTGTTTTCCACCGGAGGGCGGACTGAAAGCTTGCCGTTCGTAGTAAGAATAGTTCACCGTGTCGCGTGTGCCGTCCCTATTCTCCTTGATGTAGAAGTCGTTGTAGCCGTAGCGGTGGGCGGTAAAGTCAGGTGCGGCGCTCAGGCTGACCGAGGGTGTGAGTACGTGGCGTATCTGTATCTCCTTCTTCTTCATGAACAATGGTTTGTACATGCCATAGACCTTCGTGTTGATGCCTAAGCTGGTGTTGTAATTATAGACACGGTGGAAGCCGTAGGTGGTGTCGTTCACCTCTTTTTGCGCCTCGTTGTCCCAGTCTTTCTTCACCTTGCGGGTGTACCAACGTTCCGTATAGTTCACAGAAGGGGTTACGTTGAAATACTTGAATAAGGTGAAAGTGGCGCTTATCGGTATGTCATGTTGCATACCGTTCTCCCAGTCTTTTATCAGGTTCTTTTTGAACAGCAAGTTGTCTTTTGTTCGGATACTGTTTTTCATGTGTCCAGTGTAGCGCAGTGAAATCTTTTCATACCATCTCTCATTTCCTACCGCATGTTTGCGTTTGAAGGGGAAGATGGTGCTTAGCGAGATGGTCATGTCCGGCAACGTCACGGCAATGGAAGAGTCACGCATGCTCTGTGCGATGTTGGTGGATGCGGAGATGCTCAGGTGCTGGTCGGGGAAGTTGCGCGAATAGCTGACACTGGAAGTCTTGGTGTTCTGAGACATCGCCTGCGAGTTGTACATGTTGTTGATGTTGGTACGCTCGTAGCTGCTGGTGGCGAAGTTCACGCTTGCCGAGAAGGTGGAATTTGGACTTGCCTTCGGGTCTTGGCGGTGCGACCATACAATTTTGAAGTCTTTGGCCACCGAATAGTCGGGCAATCCCTTGTCACCGCTTTTTGTTACCTGATAGTTTGCCTGAAACAGGCCGGAATACTTGTAACGCTTCACGTAGTTTGTCTCCGCATTCAGTGCCCACGACCCTTTGGTGAAGATGTCTCCGCGTACTTTCAGGTCCATCTTGTCACTGATGGCAAAGTAGTAGCCGCCATCCGTCAGGCCGAAACCGCGATTGGAGTCATCCATATAGGTGGGCATCAGGAACCCGGATTGATAGCTGCTGGAGAAAGGAAAGAAGAAGAACGGCACCGCCAAAGGGAGTGGCACATCTTCCACCACCAAATAGGCGGGACCTGTTACCACGTTCTTTTTGGGGCGGACTTTGGCGTAGGTCATCTGCATGTAGAAGTGGGGATGCTCGTGATGGTCGCAAGTGGTATAACGTCCGCTTTTCATATAAAGCTCGTCATTGTCTCCTTTCTTGGCGTTGTTTCCGGTCACGTATCCTTCGCCTTGCTGGCTGACTACATTGCTGATGATACCCCGTCCGCTCTTGAAGTTATAACGGATGGTATCGGTCTCGTATGAGGTGTCTCCGTCTTTAAAGACCGGCCGTCCTTGGATGGCTCCTAAGGAATCGAGCACGCCACGGGCAAACACCGTATTGTTGTCCATATCCATGGAGATGATATCCGCTTCCAGATCTGCACCCGGATAGCTCACCTTGCCTTGTCCGTAGAGATGGGCGAATCCGCTTTGCGTGAACACGATGGAATCGTTGGCCTCATAAGCGACGGGGGCATCCAGCGCGTTCTTTTTGGGAGGAACGGCAGCTGCCGTATCTTGTCGTAACGAGTCGCTCACTTGCAAGGTATCTTTGTTTTGCAGTGAGTCCGCTTGCAGGGCAATCGAAGGCGAAACCCTTCTTACACGGCGCTGAGAAGTAGCCTTCCCAGAGACGAGCATCAGGACAAGTAGCAGTATGAGTGATATAAATTTATATTTTTTCAATGGCGTCATTCGCTAATAGTTTACGCTTGAAGGGGCAAAAGTACGTAATTTATATGGATAATCTCCTTTTTTAATGAAATTTAGATAGCTACAAGAAGAGTTCGCACCAGTTATCGAAGCGTTTCACTCCGGCTTCGCCGTAGCGTTCCAAGCTTTTCCGTGCCTTTTCGATGCTCTTTTCTCTATCCAGATGGGTCTTTGAATAGAACTTGTCGGCAAAACAGACCACTTGTTCCTCCAAAGTGACCGGAAGCATTTCCCGTTGGGGCACAGGAAGCTGCTGTGCAAGGATTTCGTCTAGCGAAAGTCCTGCTCCCGTATGGCGTTCGCATACCAACGCATGGCGGGGATATCCTTCCGCACGCATCAAGTCGGCTCCCAGATAACCGTGGCAAATATAGGGCTTGTCGCCAAAACAGTGGATGCCATCCGCATCTGTCAGGAAAATGCCTATGTCGTGCAGCATGGCCGCTTCGTACAGAAAATCACGGTCCAACGAGAGTTCGGGGTGCCGGTCGGCAATCTGCAGCGCTTTCTCCGCCACCGAACGGCTGTGGGTCAACAAGATGTGACGCAACTCATTCTCTTCTGGATAGTATTTTTGAATGATATCAATCGGGTTCATGGTTTTGTAATGGTTTAGACGTATTCATTTGTTTCAGGTGACAAGTGAACGAGGGAAACTGCGGGTATCCCATCATTCGTTTCGTGGCGCAAAAATACGAATAATTCTGCAACAAAACCTAACTTTGCTTTCGCTAATGGTGGCACAAATCACATCTATTCTCATTTAACCTTCAATTGTTCATTGGAACAGACTTATTATTTTCTTTAGAGTGTAAAATATTTTCAGCCATCTTTCTGCGGCCGGCATGTTCCGGTGAAAAAAACTTCCTCTCCCTCCTTTTCCTATCTTCTCTTTATCTTCTCCCTGACCGACCCCTATCAGGACCTATTCGGCTTCGGACGTTCTTCGGACAAACTCCACTCCCTAGGACCGAAGAATGTCCGAAGAACGTCCGAAGAAACACCGAAGGAAGTACGGAGCAGATAAGAACCGGATAAGACGCGGACCGGAAGGATAGGGAGGAGCGGATTTTTCGGGAAGAAGATATTTTGTGTAAATATTTCTTATGCCGATGCCTTCTCCTTCATCTCATTCTTCCGCTTCTTCCACAACTGATAGCTGTTGATGATGTTCTGCCACAACACATACGAGCCCGGTCCGACGGATGACAACGGATTCAGATACGTGTATGCCATCCAGATGGCAAGCACCGTATTCTTCTGTCCCAACGCTTGCCCGCCGCTGATGCGCTCTTTGTAATGCCCGCCGATTCTCTTTCCTAGATAGAATTGGATGCAGCAAGCCGCCAATCCGGCCAAGGCTATCAAGAACTCCACGGAAACAGGAGCGTCGCTATTTACCAACGAACGCACCGTCTGACCCGAAACAATGGCAAGCGCCACCGCCCACAGATAGAAGGCCGCGTCGCGAAAACCCAAAAGAAACCGGTGCGTCCCGGGGACGAATATGCGCAGGAACCACGCAAGGAAGAAGGGACAAAGCAGCAACGGAAACACCTTGCTCAGAATCTTGAGGAAGGCGGCAAAGAAGGTGATATGGGCATGCGGCTCTACCAATGGAAACACCAACGGCACTGCCACAGCCGCCAGCAGGTTGGACAACAATGTGTAAGTGGTCAGGCTGGAAGCACTGCCGCCCAACTTGCCGGTAATCACTGCGGCGGCTGTCGCCGTAGGACAGATGAGGCAGACCATCGCCCCCTCAAACACTTCGCGATAGGTCTCGTCCATCGGGCAAAACATCAACAATGAGGCTACCGCCATGCAGGAGGTTGCCTGAAACAGCAACAGCCAACCATGCCACGACTTAGGCTTCAGCTCACGGACTTCCACTTTGCAGAAGGTCAGCAGAAGCTGTGCGAAAATCAAAACTGGAGTGAGAAAAGCAACCAATCCGCTGATATAAGGTTTGGCGGGTGCCACGAAAGGAATCTTCGCAAAGAAGAAATATCCCAATGTACCGGCAAGCATTGCCAAAGGCAACGTCCAGTTCTTCAGAAAACGAATAAACATGTTTGAGTTCCTATTAAAATTTCTGCCGCAAAGTTACGGATATTCTCAATAAAGTGTTCGATGGAGGCTGTTTCATCC
>NZ_JAICZW010000127.1 GCF_029057325.1 Bacteroides sp.
TTTCTACACTACTTGAAAGAACACACATTGTTCAAGCACATTCCGTTCGTAATGCTTTCCAGCGAAGAAAACTCCGCAGAACGCATCAGCCTGCTTGAAGCCGGAGCCGAAGACTATATTTTGAAACCGTTCAGCCCTGTGGAATTGAAAAACCACGTCAAAAAATTCCTCTGAACAGCTTGAACTCATGGATCATGTTATTTATATACAGGCAACAACCATACTACCATCACTCATCTGAACAAAACAGGTTTCCATCCATCGGCTCACGACTAAGCGTAGCACACAATGGGTGCAGTGAATGTTACTAAGGATAAATCCGATCGTTTTTTTACAAGAAACAGAAACACTTTTTTCGATATGACCACTCCCGACAGATAGAAACAAGTCACCAATTTATGTAAGCCCGCCGTATGACGGCAAGCATATCTATCCCCCATAAACTTACTACCTTAACACCAATAACATCACTTGTCCCCCATCTATAAAGACGACGCTTCTCCCCAAAGAGCGATATATATCAGGGCTATTGCAAGACGAGCTTGCCAAAGGAAGTAAAAAAATGCCTCTCTTTTCACAACTCTTTTCATTTATACCCTAAAGTTTTAAGGAAATGATTACCTTTGCACCACTGAAAAGAGTGATTGAGGTTTCGGATCTGTTTTCAGTTTACAAACGCTCTGTCTGTGCGGGGCAGGCACGTCCGAAACTTGAAAAGAAATTTGTTTAATTCGTTTGAATAAAGTAACAGACGCTTATGCAAAAGTCCGATTGCATCATCAGTGTAGAACACGTATCGAAGTTCTTTGGTGACAAAGCCGTGCTGAATGATGTGAATTTAGTTGTCCGCAAGGGCGAGTTCGTAACTATCTTAGGGCCTTCCGGTTGTGGAAAGACTACTCTGCTGCGCCTCATCGCAGGCTTTCAGACGGCCTCAGAAGGAGTGATTACCATTGCCGGCGAAGACATTACGCAGACACCGCCACACAAACGTCCGGTGAACACGGTATTCCAAAAGTACGCCCTATTTCCTCATCTGAACGTATTCAACAACATCGCCTTCGGCCTGAAGCTGAAGAAGATGCCCGCTGCCACCATCGAGAAGAAGGTGAAGCAGGCGTTGCGCATGGTGGGCATGACGGATTATGAAGACAGGGACGTGGATTCCCTCTCCGGAGGACAACAGCAACGCGTGGCCATCGCCCGCGCCATCGTCAACGAACCGGAAGTGTTGTTACTGGACGAACCTCTTGCCGCACTGGACCTGAAAATGCGCAAGGACATGCAGATGGAACTGAAAGAGATGCACCAGAAGCTGGGCATCACTTTCGTCTATGTGACCCACGACCAGGAGGAGGCGCTCACGCTAAGCGACACCATCGTCGTGATGAGCGAAGGAAAGATTCAACAAATCGGCGTACCGACCGACATCTATA
This sequence comes from Bacteroides sp., assembly GCF_029057325.1. GTDB lineage: Bacteria > Bacteroidota > Bacteroidia > Bacteroidales > Bacteroidaceae > Bacteroides. Next base: position 1,437 of record NZ_JAICZW010000127.1, read on the forward strand.
ACGAGCCGATAAACTCTTTTGTGGCCGACTTCATTGGCGAGAGCAACATCCTGAACGGAGTAATGATAAAGGACAAGCTTGTCACCTTCTGCGGACACGAGTTCGAGTGCGTGGACAAGGGCTTTGGCTGTCAGGCGCAGGTGGATGTGGTGATTCGTCCGGAAGACATCTACATCTTCGACCCCTCGGAGGCCGCACAACTGACGGGCACCGTAACGAGTTGCATCTTCAAAGGTGTTCACTACGAGATGCTGGTGCAGACCCGCGAGGGCTACGAACTGATGGTGCAAGACTACCACGCCTTCGAAGCCGGACGCGAAGTGGGTCTGCTGGTGAAGCCCTTCGACATCCACGTGATGAAGAAGGAACGCACCTGCAACACCTTCGAAGGACGATTGATAGACGAGACCCACGTGGAATTCTTAGGATGCACCTTTGAATGCCTTCCCGCACCCGACATCGACCCCGACAAACCCGTAAAAGTGGAGGTCGATTTCCGGAACGTCATCCTCGAAGATAACGAAGAGGACGGACGACTGACAGGCGAAGTGAAGTTCATCCTCTACAAGGGAAACCACTATCACCTGACCATCTCCACCGACTGGGACGAGGACATCTTTGTTGATACCAACGACGTGTGGGATGACGGCGACCGGGTGGGCATACGGATGGCACCGGAAGCGATACGGATTGTTTCAAATTTATGATTCAGATTTATGAGGCGTGCTAACCGCCATTCAACGTGCGGTCCTCTCCTAAAATCATCAATCTGAAATTATAAGTCTGAAATCTGAATTCATCAATCTAAAATCATCAATCTGAAAATGATCAATTTCTTCATGCGCCGGCGCAACTGGACGATACCCTACGCGCTGTTCTTGCTTGTTTTCGTCATAGTGCCGTTGCTGCTCATCGTGCTCTATGCCTTCACGGATGCCGAGGGAGTGTTCACGCTCGCCAACTTCCGCAAGTTCATGATGCACCCCGAAGCAATGAACACTTTTATCTATTCCATCGGCATCGCGCTGATAACCACCCTTGTCTGCCTTCTGTTGGGCTATCCGGCGGCATACATCCTGAGCCAACGGCAATTCGGCACCTCGCGCACCATGGTGGTACTTTTCATCCTGCCCATGTGGGTGAACATCCTGATACGCACACTCGCTACCGTGGCATTGTTCGACTTCCTCAGTCTGCCGCTGGGCGAAGGCGCACTGGTATTCGGCATGGTCTATAACTTCCTGCCGTTCATGATTTACCCCATCTACAACACGTTGCAAAAGATGGACCATAGCCTGATAGAAGCCGCACAAGATTTGGGAGCCGATCCGGTGAAAGTATTCGGCAAAGTGATTCTGCCCCTCTCCATGCCGGGCATCCTGAGCGGCGTGGTGATGGTATTCATGCCCACCGTCAGCACCTTCGCCATCGCCGAATTGCTGACGATGAACAACATCAAGCTGTTCGGCACGACCGTGCAAGAGAATATATACAACGGAATGTGGAACTACGGTGCTGCCCTCTCGCTCATCATGCTGCTGCTGATAGGCGTGACAATTCTCTTCACCAACGAAGAAGACGGCACATCCAATGAAAGCGGAGGTGTGATATGATGAAACGTATATTGGCAAAAGGCTACTTGTGGCTGCTGTTGGCGCTGCTCTACTCGCCTATCCTGATTATCATGATATTCTCGTTTACCGAAGCGAAAGTGCTTGGCAACTGGACGGGATTTTCCACCCGCCTCTACAGCTCGCTCTTCACCGGGGGAATGCACCATTCGTTGATGAACGCCATCTGGAACACATTTGTCATCGCCCTGATTGCCGCCACGGCATCGACGGCACTGGGAAGCATCGCCGCCATCGGCATCTTCAACCTGCGCTCGCGCACGCGACAGGCGATGAATCTGGCCAACGCCATCCCGATGATGAACGCCGACATCATCACCGGTGTGTCGCTGTTCCTGCTCTTCGTCAGTTGCGGCATCTCGCAAGGGTTCACCACAGTGGTGCTGGCGCACATCACCTTCTGCACACCCTACGTAGTGCTCAGCGTGATGCCCCGCCTCAAGAAGATGAACCAGAACATCTACGAAGCAGCGCTCGACTTGGGAGCGACCCCGTTTCAGGCACTGCGCAAAGTAATTCTACCGGAGATTCTGCCAGGCATGATCAGCGGCTTCATCCTCTCCTTCACCCTCTCCATCGATGATTTTGCCGTCACCATCTTCACCATCGGAAACGAGGGGCTGGAAACTCTCTCCACCTACATCTACGCCGACGCGCGCAAAGGTGGATTGACTCCGGAACTGCGGCCGCTATCAACCCTCATCTTCGTGACGGTGCTGGTGCTGCTGATTGTCATCAATAAACGGGCCGAAAAGTCGAAAAAAGAATAAATCATGAAAAGAATAAACTACCTATTGATTTCGCTGTGCTGCTTCGGAATGCTTGCCGCTTGCAGCCGCTCCACGGAAGAGCGCAGCCGCATCTTGAAGATATACAACTGGGCAGACTACATTGACGAAGAGGTGCTGGCCGAATTTCCCAACTGGTACAAGGAACAGACAGGCGAAGAGATCCGCCTCATCTACCAAGTGTTCGACATCAACGAAATCATGCTCACGAAGATTGAGCGCGGACACGAAGACTTCGACGTGGTATGCCCTTCGGAATACATCATCGAGCGGATGCTGAAGAAGGACCTGCTGCAACCCATCAACCGCAACTTCGGCAACACGCCCGACTACCTGCCGAACATCTCCCCCTACATCCGGCAGGAGCTGAACAAGACCAGCCAGCCGGGACGAACCACCGCCGACTATGCCGTGCCTTATATGTGGGGCACCGCCGGCATCCTTTTTAACAAGAACTTCATCACCGAAGAGGAAGCCGGAAGCTGGTACTGCTTGTGGAACGAGAAAAACAAGGGAAAGCTGCTGATGAAAGACAGTTACCGCGATGCCTACGGCACCGCCATCATCTACGCCCACACCCGGCAACTGGAGGACGGTACCATCACCGTAGAGCAACTGATGAACGACAACTCTTCCGAGACCATCGCCCTCGCCGAAGAGTACCTCAAACAGCTGAAGCCCAACATCGCCGGATGGGAAGCAGACTTCGGCAAAGAGATGATGACCAAAAACAAGACCTGGCTCAACTTCACCTGGAGCGGCGATGCCGTATGGGCGATTGAGGAAGCCGCCGCCGTAGGCGTAGAGCTGGACTATATCGTCCCTGATGAAGGAAGCAACATCTGGTACGACGGATGGGTAATCCCCCGCTATGCCCGCAACCCGAAAGCCGCAAGCTATTTCATCAACTACCTCTGCCAACCGGAGATAGCTTTACGCAATATGGATGCCATCGGATACGTCAGCGCCGTGGCAACGCCTGAAATCATGGAAGCAAAGATAGACACCACACTTGACACCTATTCTGATCTGAGCTATTTCTTCGGCTCCCTGCCCGGAGCAGACAATTTACAAATAGACCCGGTTCAGTATCCCGACAAGAAAGTAGTGGAGCGTTGCGCCATGATTCGCGATTTCGGCGATCGCACGGAACTGGTGCTGGAGATGTGGAGCCGCGTGAAGGGCGATAACCTCAATACAGGCATTGTATTGCTGATATTCGCCGTCTTCGGCGTGCTCTTCGTCTGGCTGGTGTACGGAAAAATACACAAGTACAAGCAAAAACAGAAACATCGCCTCCGCAGGAAACGGAAAAAACTTCTTTGATTTCTAATCCAGAATCCCTACATTTGCCACCATATAAATCTAAAATCATAAATCTGAAAATGCTTACCCAAATTATCAATGGACGTATATTCACCCCGCAAGGCTGGCTGAATGAAGGTTCCGTCTTGATGCGCGACGGAAAAATTCTTGAAGTGACTAACTGTGACCTCGCACTGATAGGTGCCCGGATGATCGATGCCAAAGGCATGTACATCGTACCCGGCTTTATCAGCATGCACGCCCATGGCGGCGGCGGACACGACTTTACGGAATGTACCGAAGAAGCTTTCCGCACCGCTATCCATGCCCATCTGCAACATGGTGCCACCAGTTTCTTCCCCACCCTCTCCTCTTCTGCCTTCAGCAAGTTGCATCAAGCAGCCGGAATCTGCGAGAAATTGATGGAAGAGCCCTACAGCCCTGTATTGGGACTACACATCGAGGGTCCTTACCTCAACCCTAAAATGGCCGGCAGCCAGTTTGCCGAACACGTGAAAGAGATTGACGAAAAAGAGTATCGCGGACTGGTGGAAAGCACCCATTGCATCCGCCGTTGGGACGCTTCTCCTGAACTGCCGGGAGCATTAGACTTTGCCCGCTACATCAGCAGTAAAGGCATCCTTGCCGCCGTTTCGCACACCGAAGCCGAATACGACGGTATCCGCCAGGCATACGAAGCCGGATTCACCCACGCCGCTCACTTCTACAACGCCATGCCAGGCTTCCACAAACGCCGCGAATACAAATACGAAGGCACCGTGGAAAGTGTGTACCTGACAGACGGCATGACCATCGAACTAATTGCCGACGGCGTTCATCTGCCTTCCACCATCCTTCGCCTGGCCTACAAGCTGAAAGGCGTGGAGCAGACCTGCCTCGTGACCGATGCCCTCTCCTGCGCCGCAACCGATGAAAAAGAGATCAACGACCCGCGCTACATCATCGAAAACGGCGTATGCAAACTTGCCGACCGTTCGGCACTGGCAGGAAGCATCGCTACCAGCGATGTACTGGTGCGCACCATGGTGAAAGCGGGCATTCCATTGGAAGACGCCCTGCGCATGGCCTCTGAAACTCCTGCCCGCATCATGGGAGTATATGACCGCAAAGGCTCACTCCAGAAAGACAAGGATGCCGACATCCTGATACTGGACAAGGAGCTGAACGTCCGTGCCGTATGGCAACAAGGCAACCTGATAGAAGGCACGAACACCCTGTTCTAACAAACATCCCCATATCTGTGCAAGGAATCAAGAATCTCACCCAAGGCCCCATCAACCGTCAACTGTTCCATTTGGCAATGCCTATCATGGCAACCTCATTCATACAAATGGCATACAGCCTGACGGATATGGCATGGGTGGGACGATTGGGAAGTGAGGCTGTTGCCGCTATCGGTGCGGTGGGCATACTGACGTGGATGTCCGGTTCCATCTCCCTGTTGAGCAAAGTGGGCGCAGAAGTAAGTGTAGGGCAATCCATCGGGGCACGTAACGAAACGGATGTGCGTAATTTCGCTTCCCACAACGCTACGATTGCCCTGCTCATCTCACTCTGTTGGGGCGGATTGCTCTATCTGTTCGCCACCCCCATTCTGAACATTTTCGAACTGCCGACACACATCACGGAGAATGCCGTCACCTATCTGCGCATCGTCTCCACGGGTTTTCCGTTCATCTTTCTCTCTGCTGCCTTCACAGGCATCTACAACGCTGCCGGACGGAGCAAGATTCCTTTCTACATCAGTGGAACAGGATTGGTGTTGAACATCCTCCTTGACCCATTATTCATATTCGGTTTCGGATGGGGAACTGTAGGTGCGGCACTTGCCACCTGGGTTTCCGAAGCAACGGTATTCGGCATCTTTATTTACCAACTGCGGAGAAAGGAGAACTTGCTTGGCGGCTTCCCGCTCCTTGTTTCCCTGAAAAAGAGATACACCCGGCACATTTTCAGGATCGGACTTCCCGTAGCCATGCTGAACACACTCTTTGCTTTCGTCAACATGTTCCTGTCGCGCACCGCCTCGGAGCAGGGAGGCCACATCGGATTGATGGCATTCACCACCGGAGGGCAAATCGAAGCCATCACTTGGAATACGTCGCAAGGATTCTCCACCGGCCTAAGCACGTTCATCGCACAGAACTATGCCGCCGGACAGAAGTCGCGCGTGAAGCAGGCGTGGCGCACCACCCTGTGGATGACAGGCATCTTCGGAAGCCTCTGTTCGCTGCTGTTCATCTTCTTTGGCAACGAGGTGTTCGCCATCTTCGTGCCCGAAGCCGAAGCCTACCGCGTGGGGGGCGATTACCTCCGTATCGACGGCTATTCGCAGATGTTCATGATGATGGAGATTACGATGCAAGGTGTTTTCTACGGACTGGGACGTACCATGCCTCCCGCCATAGTCAGCATCGGATGCAATTACCTGCGCATACCGGTGGCGCTGTTATTGGTGCATATCGGCATGGGAGTGGATGCCATCTGGTGGGCTGTAAGCGGAACCACCATTGCCAAAGGCATCATCCTCACGACATGGTTCGTCATCATCCAACGAAAAATCCTCTAAAAAAAGAACACTACAAACGAACTTTAAGATACACAAATTGGTTAATATGTCATATATTTGCAGAACATAGTCAGACTGAATTGAATTGCAAACGCTAAGAAGCTATTCACAGGATATTTCAACCCGACTATAAAACAAGTAATCACTAAACCTAAAAGAATATGAAGACAATTAGATTCACAGCATTATTGCTAAGCGGAGCATTGTTGCTCGCTGGTTGCGGTACAATGAACAACCAAACAAAAGGCGGCGTAATCGGAGGCGGTTCCGGTGCAGCGGCAGGAGCCATTATCGGCGGATTGATAGGAAAAGGCAAAGGAGCCGCCATCGGTGCGGCGATAGGTGCGGCAGTCGGCACAGGAACCGGTGTTGTCATTGGCCGAAAAATGGACAAGAAGGCTGCCGAAGCGGCCAAGATCGAAGGCGCACAAGTAGAACAAGTGACTGACGCCAACGGACTGCCCGCCGTAAAAGTATCTTTTGCAGCAGGCATCCTGTTCGGCTTCAATTCTTCCGCATTGAGCAACGAAGCAAAAGCCTCCCTGCGTGACCTCGCACAGATTCTGAAAGAAGACACTTCCGTTGATATTGCCATCATCGGCCATACAGATAAGGTAGGTACATACGAGGCCAACATGAAAGTTTCCAAAAACCGCGCTTATTCCGTAGAAAACTATCTGCAAGATTGCGGTGTCTCACCCGCCCAATTCAAGAAGGTAGAAGGTGTAGGCTATAACGAATATGATGAAAGCAAATCTGCAGAACAGAACCGCCGCGTAGAAATATATATGTATGCCAGCGAACGGATGATTCAGGAAGCGGAAGCTGCAAACAGCTGACAGCCATCTGCTTTCAGATAAAAAACAGCACGGAATACACCGATTGGCAAAAGAAAAAATCCCGCATAATCAGTGTAATCCGTGCCTGAATTATGTTTACGACATCAGTCTCTTTTCATTTCGGCACACCCTCACCGCATCCTTCTTACTTCGTCTGGTGATTGATGCAAATCCCCTTCTGATACCATTCATACAAACGGTGTATGCCTTCATCTATTTCCACTTTGTGGTGCCATCCCAAACGGTGCAGTTTGGTT
>NZ_JAICZW010000128.1 GCF_029057325.1 Bacteroides sp.
CCTATATATATGTATATCCATTTGTCAAACCAACTTCCTTTCTCCCCTCCCTATCGGGGAGGGGTCGGGGGAGAGGCCTTCAAAATCTCGATCCGGCTCCTCCGCCTCCGCCCATGCCTCCACCGAAGCTGCCACCGCTGAATCCGCCACCGCCGAAGCCGCCGCCTCCGCCGAAGATGACGGGACCGCTTCCGCCTCCTCGGTAGTTTTCATCGTAGGATTGCTGGCGGCGCACCACTTGGTGTCCGCAGTTGCGGCAGGTGTAGGTCACATCCTCCGTCCGGATGCCGTTGCGGCGCGAGACGAGGGTGCTTCCGCTGCGTTGCAGCTTGTGGTGTCCGCAGTTGGGACATTTGCTTGCCGCCCGCATAGCGAGGATTGCCACGAGCAGGCCGATGCCGAAGATGCCCATGAAGAGCAGTAGGGCGGCACCCACCGAGAGGTCCTCTTCCTCCTCTGTATCGTTCTCCATGCTGCCATCCAGGCGTGCGTAGACCGCACGTATGCCTGCTACCATGCCTTCGTCCCAGTTCCCGTTTTTCAGGTAGGGAATCATCTGCTGTGTCTGGATGCGCTTGCAGATGGCATCGGGCAGGTCACCTTCCAATCCGTATCCGGTATAGAACTGGATGCAGCGCTGGTCGGTCACCAGGAGTATCACCAGTCCGTTGTTCTTCTCCTTCTTCCCCACGCCCCATTCGTTGAGCAGGCGGTGCGAGAAGTCGAAGCAATCTTCCTCGCCGATGGAGGGGACTACGGCCACTACAGTCTCAATGCCCGTCTGTTGTTCCAGGGCGTAGAGCATGCGGTCTATGCTGTCGCAGGCAGCGGCAGAGAGGATACCTTCGGGATTGCAGACATAGCGCGTCTTGTCCTGAAGGTGTACTTTAGGAAGGTTTCGGGTGGTGTAAACCTTTTGTGCCTGCATGCCGAGCAGCAGGCACAGAAGAGAGGCGATGGCAAAAAATCGTTTCATATCAATGGATGTATTGGTCCACAAAATGCTTCACATGCTGCGTGTATTCCAGCGGATAATCCTTGTAGGAAAGGGCGTGTGCGGTGCCGGGAGTAATCCACAGTTCTTTCGGGTCGGGCTTGGCCTCGTAGAGCTTGTGCACCATCCACGTGGGGACAAAGGTGTCGGCATCGCCATGGATGAACAGCATGGGTAGTGTACACTTTCGTACTTGCTCCAAGGCCGAAGCTTCGCCAAAGCTCCATCCCAGCTCCAACTTGCAGAGCCAGCTTGCTGTGTGCAGCAAGGGGAAAGCCGGTAGGCCAAACTGCGCCTTCAGCTCTCCTCGGAACTCGTCCCAGGCGCTGGTGAAGCCGCAGTCTTCTACAAAACATTTGATGAAGGGTTGCCGGTGTGCGCCATGCTCCACTTCGCCTGCCGCCATCATCGTGGTGGCGGCTCCCATGGAGATGCCGTGCACCACCATCTGCGTACCGCCGTTGTTTCGGCCGAACAGCTCGTCGGCTGTGGCCGTCCATTGCAGCAGGTCCAGGCGGTCCAGCCAGCCCATCTGCACGTTGTCGCCTTCGCTCATGCCGTGGCCGTGCAGGTTGGGAAGCAGGATGTTATAGCCCAATTGGCGGCTGTAGAGATAGCCGATGTGCATCATCCGGATGGCATTGTCGGTATAGCCGTGGACGATGACGGCTGTCTTGTTCGTGGGATGTGCGGCTTCCACATAAAGCGCATGCAGGTTCTCCCCCCGGTCGCTCTCTATGTAGTATTCGCGCAGTGCTCCGGCAGCCTGCAAACTGTCCATCCAGGGACGTAGCTCCGGATATTCGGTCATCATATACTCGTAGGAGGCCTGTGCGTCGCGGCTGCGCGAGACAAGACCTTCGGGACGCAGGGCATAGCCCAGCATATAGTAGCTGCCGCACAACAGCAGTGTGCATAGCGCTGCCACCGTCAGGGCAAGGTATTTCAGTTTTTTTTTCATCTGTTCTATCGGTTCCAAATCTCCCATGCGGCAAAGGCTTGCAGCAACAGCATCTCTAGTCCGTTCTTGGTGACGGCTCCCTGTGCCTGTCCTTTCTTCATGAAGAGGGTTTCATTTGGATTGTATAACAAATCGTAGAGCAAATGGTTCGGGGTCAGCAGCTCGTAGGGGATATTCGGGCAGAAATCCACGTTGGGGTACATGCCCACGGGGGTACAGTTGACGATGACCGTATGTTCATGCATCACCTCCGGGGTCAGTTCCTCGTAGGTGAGGCACTTGTTGTCTTTCTTAGTGCGCGAGACGAAGGTGCAGGGGATGCCCAGATTCTCCAGACCACGGTATACGGCTTTCGAGGCACCTCCGGTACCCAGTATGAGGGCTTTCTTGTGATGGGGCTGGAGCAGAGGTTCGATGGATTGGGTGAACCCGATGATGTCTGAGTTGTAGCCCACCAGTTTCACCTTTCCTTTGGGGAGGCGAATGATTTTGATGACGTTGACAGCGCCGATTTTAGCCGTGTCCTTGTCCAGTTCGTCCAAGTATTTAATCACCTGTTCCTTGTAGGGGATGGTCACATTGAGTCCGCAAAGGTTCGGGTTTTCTTCTATCACTTCCATGAAGTCCTCGATGCGCGGAATCTCGAAATTCACGTATTCGGCATCGATGTTTTCCGCCTTGAATTTCTCGTTGAAATACCCGATGGAGAAGGAGTGCTTCAACGGGTAGCCTATTAAACCGTATTTCTGCATAATGAAGATGTGTTAAAGTATAGATTCATTTTTTATTTTCTGGCTGTGTATAGCGTGCACGTTCCAAAGGTCAGCCGCTTGAAGCGTACTTCGCTGAATCCGGCCTTACGGATAACCTCCTGCATCACTTCGCCTTGCGGAAAGGCCCGAATGCTCTGCGGCAGGTAGGTGTAGGCACTGTTGTCTTTGGAGATGCATTTGCCGATGAGGGGGATGACAACTTTGGAGTAGATGGTAAACAGCTGCTTCATCGGAAAGCGGTCCGGGGTGGAAAGTTCCAGGATGACCAGATGTCCGCCGGGGGTAAGTACGCGACACATTTCAGAGAGTCCCTTATCCAGTCCCTCGAAGTTGCGGATGCCGAACGCCACGGTGACGGCATCGAAACTTCCGTCGGCAAACGAGAGGCAGGTGCAATCCTCCCGGGCAAAGGTAATCTTGTCTGAGAGGTGCGCTTGTTTCACTTTCTCACGTCCCACGTTCATCATGCCTTCGGAGATGTCGGTGCCTATCAGCGAATCTGGTTGCAGCTCTTGGCAGGCAAGGATGGCGAAGTCTCCGGTACCGGTCGCCACGTCCATCATGCGGCGGGGGCGGAAGGGGCGCAGGTACTTGATAGCCTTCTTGCGCCAGCTCCGGTCGATGCCCATCGACAGCGTGTGGTTCAGTTTATCGTAGGCGGGAGCGATGTTGTTGAACATCTCCTCCACCAGTTCGCTCTTCTTGCCCTCCTTGTTATAAGGCTTGATGCTTTCTTGCGGGTAGTCCATTTATTTCAAATTAGAGAATTAAAAATGAAAGAATGAAAACATAGGCAACGAGCCTTTTCATTCTTTCATTCCTTAATTATTCATTCAAAAACGTAGTAACGTTTTTCTCGATTCGTGCGGCGATGTCACCGGTCTCTTCCTTGACGAACTTCTCACCGGTGATATGCTCATAGAGCTCAATGTAGCGTTCGCTGATGGAAGTGACGATTTCATCGGTCATTTCGGGCACCTGCTGTCCCTCTTTGCCTTGGAAGCCGTTGTTCATCAGCCATTCGCGTACAAACTCTTTGGAGAGTTGCTTCTGCGGTTCGCCGTTGGCAAAACGCTCCTCGTAGCCTTCGGAGTAGAAATAGCGGCTGGAGTCCGGGGTGTGGATTTCGTCCATCAGGTAGATGGTGCCGTTGTGCTTGCCGAATTCGTATTTGGTATCGACGAGAATCAGGCCGCGTTCTGCCGCGATTTCCGTGCCGCGCTTGAAGAGGGCAAGGGTGTATTTCTCCAGCAGGGCATACTCTTCGGGCGTAGCCAGTCCCTTGGCAAGGATTTCCTCTTTGGAGATGTCAGCATCGTGTTCGCCGATTTCAGCTTTCGTGGTCGGGGTGATGATGGGTTCGGGGAACTTCTGGTTCTCCTTCATGCCTTCGGGCAGTTTCACACCGCAGATTTCACGCACGCCGCTCTTGTAGGCACGCCATGCGCTGCCGCAGAGGTAGCCGCGTACAATCATTTCCACCGGGAAGCCTTCGCACATCACGCCTACCGTCACCATCGGGTCGGGCGTAGCCATTTTCCAGTTGGGGCAGATGTCGGTAGTGGCATCCAGAAATTTGGCGGCAATCTGGTTCAGCATCTGACCTTTGAAGGGAATCCCTTTCGGCAATACAACGTCGAATGCCGAGATACGGTCGGTTGCTACCATGACCAACTTTTCACCATTGATGTTATACACATCGCGTACTTTTCCGTGATAGACACTCTTCTGTCCCGGAAAGTTAAATTCAGTTGCTGTTAATGCTTTCATAATTTATAGTTTTTATTAAAATTGAATCATTTCCTGTTCATCGAAGTTCCAATAGGGGTTATAAGCCACTTCCCAATAGTAACCGTCCGGGTCTGCAAAATAGGCATGGAAACCACCCCAAAATACTTTTTGCGGCTCTTTGGCGATGCGGGCACCCGCTTTGCGTGCCAGTTCTATCGTTTCAATGACTTCCGTTTCGCTTTTTACATTGTAAGCCAATGTGATGCCGCCAAAGCCGTTCGCTATTTCAGGAGGATTCGTGCTGTTGATGTCTTGCGCCAGAAGGTTCAAAGGATACAATTCGAACTTCGTTCCTGATGTATTGAAAAAAACAACGTTGGGAGAGTCTCCTTTTTCTTCTGTTTGAAATCCCAATCCGTCACGATAAAATCTGAGCGACTGACGCATATCCCTTACGCCGAGGGCGATTACATTGATTCTGTTCATGGCTTTATATTGTTACTTGGGGTTTTACGTCTTTTTCCGCTTTCCTTTTCTCCCGTTCCGCCTTCGCTTCCTTCTCAAATTTCTCGTAGGCTTCCACTATCTGTGTCACCAGTTTATGGCGCACGATGTCCTTCTTGTTCAATTCCACGAAGCTGATGCCTTTCACACCTTTCAGGATGCGGAGTGCCTGCACCAGGCCGGAAGTCTGCGAAGAGGGTAGGTCAATCTGTGTCATGTCACCCGTGACAATCATCTTGGTGTTCATGCCCATGCGGGTGAGGAACATCTTGATTTGCTGGGTGGTGGTGTTCTGCGCTTCGTCTAGAATGACGACGGCATCGTTCAGCGTGCGTCCGCGCATGAAGGCGAGGGGGGCAATCTGGATGATGTTCAGCTCCATATACTCTTTCAGCTTGGCGGCGGGTATCATGTCTTGCAAGGCATCGTAAAGCGGTTGCAGATAGGGGTCTATCTTGTCCTTCATGTCGCCGGGCAGGAAGCCAAGTTTCTCGCCTGCCTCTACGGCGGGGCGGCTGAGGATGATTTTCTTGATTTCCTTGTTCTTCAGGGCACGCACGGCAAGGGCGATGGCGGTATAGGTCTTGCCCGAACCGGCAGGACCGATGGCGAATACCATGTCGTTCTTGGCGAAAGCCTCCACCAGCTTCAACTGGTTTTCGCTGCGCGGGATAATCGGTTTTCCGGTTACGCTGAACACGATGACGTTGCCCGCCTTCTCCGCCTGTGGGGCGTTCCCTTTGATGATGTCTATGATGACTTCCTCTTTCAGGGAGTTGTATTCGGCACAATATTTTTCTAGCTTGATGATGTTTTCCTCGAAAGCACACATTTCTTCTTCATCACCCAGCACTTTGATGACATTGCCGCGTGCCACGATGCGTAGCTTGGGATGCAAGGCTTTCAGCAACTGCATGTTGGCGTTGTTCACGCCGTAAAAAATGACCGGGTCGATGTCTTCTAGAACAATCAGTTTTTCTATCATGGATATGCTTTAAAGTTCAATACGTTCTTTTAGTGAAATGGTTTGCAAATGTAGTGAAACGTTCGGACACTTAGGCAGTTCCAACGGGTATTTTTTTAATGCCGGCTCCGGGCCGATGGCAGGCAGTGGCTTTACGGTGATGTTGTTGCCGTTTTTCGTGCATTCAAGGCGTACTCTGTTTAGCGTCTGCGCATTCATGTCGAAGACGAGGGTAGGGTCGAAGTGCTGCCCGTTGACGCGTGTCTCGAAGTGCAGGTGGTCCGTGGTGGCACGCCCGGTGCGGCCTACCAACGCAATGGGCTGTCCGGCACGGACGGTGTCGCCGCACTGCACCAGATTCTTGTAGTTGTGGCTATAGACCGTCTCCAACCCGAAAGCGTGGCGCACGACGATGACATTGCCGTAGGCGCTATAAGGCTTGGACATCCGCACAATGCCGGTGAAGGCACTTCGTATGGTGTCTTTGGCGTGTGTCTTGATGTCGATGCCGCTATGCCGTCTCCGTCGCCCGTAAGGGGAGATGACCTTGGCGCCGGGCAGGGGAAAAGAGTATGCCGTGTCTGTCACTCGGTGCAAGGGTATCTCTATCCGATTGCTTTGGGTGAACAGTCCCGGAGTAGCCACACGTACATGGTTGGTTTCCATAGCGGTAAAATGCCGCCTTGCCTCTTGCGCCGGTGCGCAGAGGACGATGCACAAGAAAAATAAAGTGAAAAGACTTCTCATTTTCATTGAAAGTATTGTATGGTTCCGTCGGTGGCAGAGGCGTATTTTACCAATAGTTCCAGAATCATTTCGGCAGCCTCTTTCAGTCCCTCTTCTCCGTTGTAGCCGTTGACGATGGCAAGGATGTGGCGGGTGCCGAGGTCCATTTTGGTACGTTCGTTGTCGCTGGTGGGGGTACCGATGCCTCCCGCTTGGTCGCGATAGACGGGCAGTCCTTCGATGTTGAGTACGCCGCGCCCGATGCCTTCAAAGGGTTCGTCGGCACGTCCGATGCCCAGTTCCAGGCTGGTGCCTTGTATCTTGTCGGCATCGAAGCCGCCGATGGAGTGTCCGGTGCGCAGGGAGACGAGGTTGATAAGGTCCACCAGCGTGTCTATCTGATAAAGTTCCAGTCTGCGCAGCAGGCGTCGGCGCAGGGCTTCGGCGGAGGGGCGGTAACGGCTGGGGTCTTTGCCGCAACGCTTGTAGGCTTCGCGTGTGGCGGCGATGACGGGCTGGCATTTGATGCTGTCCGTGGTGTCGTGCGCTCTTAACTCTTGGGTGAAGGTGGCAATTTCCTGCCACAAGCCTTCGTTATAGGCGCTGTTGGTTACTTCGGCAAATACGGCTGCGCCACGGTATTCGGGGCAGCGGGTCTGAATTTCGGAGGATATGGTGAGTTGGTACATAACTTTTCAATTTGTTTTTTTGATAAAATTACAGGTCGCGAGCCTCTTTGATGAGGGCTTTAATGGCAGTATCGGATAAAGTTTCCATTTCAGATTTATCATAGATGGAGAGTAATACGATGCACCCTTCTTTCATGCTGATGACAGCTTCCGTATCGGTCAGCACACGTGCTCCACCCCGTTTCCCTTTGCTGGTTATACTCAGGCGGATTTTGCGCGCTCCATTGCCCAAATCTGTACCCAAATAGGGGTTGTCTTGTAATTCTTGTATCAGTTTGGCAAAGTCTATGTATAAAGAGTGATATTTTTTGCAGAGTTTCTTGATGTTTTTGTCGAATTGGGGTAAGGTGACGATCGTAATCATTGTTCGCCTCCTTTTTCTTTTCGGCTTTCTTCTTCCAACTCTTTCAGTAAGTCTTCAGCAGGTCTGGCTTGCAGTTTGCCTTCTTCCATTAATTTCATTTGATGAAAGGCTTCTGTCAAATCTGTAAGCATGGCTTGTTTCTCTTTTTTATGTTGTTCGGATTCTGCTTGGCTTTTTCTAAGTTTTCTTAGGGTGTGTATGGCGGCTCGTGTCAGTTCGTCGCTGTCAAGTATGGCGTTTATCTCGGCAAACAGAGATTTTCTCAATTCTATTGTTGTCATAATGGTCTGTATGAATGATTATTGACACAAAGGTACAATTATTTCTCGTATTATGTACGATTCATCACGACTCCGCTTAATATTCTCCCCGACCGTATCCCCATCCTGCGTGCCGAGAAGAAATCCTCGTACTGGCTGTAAGTGCAGATACCCGCCGTCTCCACTTGCTCCGGGGGCACGCCGAAGTCCTGTAGTTGCAGGCGGTTGGCGGCCCAGAGGTCGATGTGGTGTTTGTGGGTGGCGGGGTTCCATTCGGAGATGTACTCCATCGGGAAGCCTTGCTCGCGGAAGGCTTCATAGACCTCTTCGCCCACTTCGAAGGCAGGGAGGGAGATGCCGGGACCGATGACGGCCGTCACTGCTTCTCCGTCCGTGCCGTAGAGGGCGTGCATGTGCTCCAGCGTGCGCAGGACGATGCGGTTGACCGTGCCGCGCCAGCCTGCATGGATGGCGGCGACGGCGCGATGCTGCTTGTCGTATAATAAGATAGGTATGCAGTCGGCGGTGGAGATGCAGAGGCAGATGTCCGGCTCGCGGGTGAGCAGGGCGTCAATGCCTTGCAGCAAGGCTTGGCGTTCCGCTTCAGGGGCTTGCAGGTAGGCATCGTCAATGACGAGGGATGCCGTGCCGTGGGTCTGGAACGGGATGACGAGTTCGCGGGGACACCGGGGCAGGGCCTTGCAAAGAACCTCCCGGTTGCGGCGGACACAATCAGCGTCATCACCCGTGTAGGGCGTGCAGTTCAGCGAGGCGTAGTTTCCCCGGCTGCAACCGCCGTGGCGGGTGGTGCTGAAAGCTGTGACGTCGGCAGGCAGGCTGCTGTATCGGATGATGGGGTTGTTGTCCATGATTTATTTCTCTTCCCAATCCTCCTCTTCGTACTCGAAGTCTTCCAGGTCTTCGATATCGTCATCCTCGTCCACGTATTCGTAGCTGAGGTCTTCGTCTTCGCCTTCCTCTTTCAACTCCTGTTGCAGGTGGCTCATGTCTTTGGCGCGGTGGGCGATGCTTTCCACTTTGCCCGCTATCTTGTTGCTCTCCTTGTTCAGCTCTTCCCAAAGGATGTCCTTCAGTACGGAGATGCCCATGCCCGAGATGGCGGAGATGAACACGTGCGGGATGCCTTCGGGCAGGGTGGGTTCTATCTCGTCCATCAGCTCCTGGTCCAGCATGTCGCACTTGGTGACAGCCAGCACGCGCTGCTTGTCCAGCATTTCGGGGTTGAAGGTGCGCAGCTCGTTCAGCAGGATTTCATATTCCCGGCGGATGTCGTCGCTGTCGGCGGGCACCATGAAGAGCAGCAGCGAGTTGCGCTCGATGTGGCGCAGGAAGCGCAGTCCCAGGCCCTTGCCTGCACTGGCACCCTCGATGATGCCGGGGATGTCGGCCATGACGAACGACTTGCCGTCGCGGTAGGAGACAATGCCCAAGTTGGGTTCCAGGGTCGTGAAGGGGTAGTTGGCGATTTTCGGTTTTGCCGAAGAGACGGCGGAGAGCAGGGTCGATTTGCCCGCATTGGGGAAGCCCACCAGTCCGACATCGGCAAGCAGTTTCAGCTCCATGATGACGGTCATCTCCTGCATCGGTTCGCCCGGTTGCGCGAAGCGAGGAGCCTGCCGGGTGGCGGTCTTGAAGTGCCAGTTGCCCAGTCCGCCGCGTCCGCCTTTCAGCAGGATGACTTCCTGTCCGTGTTCGGTGACGTCGCAGAGGTATTCGCCCGTTTCGGCGTTATAGACCACGGTGCCGCAGGGCACTTCCACTATCTTGTCTTGGCCGTCCTTGCCGAAGCTGCGGTTCTTGGAGCCCGATTCGCCGTGTCCGGCCAGGATGTGGCGGTCGTAGCGCAGGTGGAGCAGAGTCCAGTAGTTGCGGTTGCCGCGCAGGATGACGTGTCCTCCGCGTCCTCCGTCACCGCCATCGGGACCTCCGTTGGGGACGTATTTCGCGCGGCGCATGTGTGTGGAGCCTCTGCCGCCCTTGCCGGAACGGCAGTATATCTTGACGTAGTCAACAAAATTGGATTCAGCCATAATGTATAAATTAAGAATGAAGAATTAATAATTAAGAATTCCGCCGACAAAGATATGAATAATTTCCCATAATATAGAGATACCACCTCGCCAGACTCATCTATGCCCTTGCCTTCGTGTCATTGCACTATCTTCCATTCTCCTATCGTGCGTGTTTCGCTGTCGAAGTTCACACCCACCTTCACCACCTTCCTGCCGTCCGCCTCGTAGGGGAGGGCGTATTGCCGGCTCTCTATCTGCGCCAGCGCCTCTTCGGGCGTTCCGTCGAACTTGAATTCGAATACATAGACGGCATCTTGCAGCTTCACTACGGCATCCGCACACCCCGTGGCACTCTTCACCTCTGTCTCCACATACTGCCCCATCAGGCGGAAGAGCAGGTAGAAGATGGTCTGGTAGTGCTTCTCGTTCTTGTTCTCCAGGTCGTAGGGGATGGAGGCGAAGAAGGAACGGGTGCGCTCCAGGCAGCTTTCGATGTCGCCCTTCATCAGGTCTTTGATGAAAGAGACCGCGTAGAACGTATTTTCGCGCGGAAAACAGTGCGTGTAATGAGGCAGAAGAGACTCCGTGAAGCCGTAACGCACCTCGCTGTTGGGATAGGCCAGGCGGTAGGAACGGAACAGGGGGTCATACTCCTTGATAGTCAGGTAGCCGCTTTGGTAGAGCACGGGGATGGGGTCGGTAATCTGTTCCGTAGGCGCATCGAACTGCTCGTTGGTGGCATCAATGCCGTCCAGGCTACGCACATCGAAGTGGGTGCGGCGCAGGATGTCGAGCAGGAAAGTGGGCGTGCCGGTGGAGAACCAGAAGTTCTTGTACTCCTTGGCGTCAAGAGCGTTGAGCAGACTGAAGGGGTTGTAGATGTCCGGGCAGTTGCCGCTGAAGTGATACCCGTCGTATTGATGTTTCAGGTGTGCGCACGCCTCTTCGTATGTCTCTCCATTGGCGGCTGCCATACGCTCGATGCTTGGCTTCAACTGGGTCAGCAACTCCTGTTCGGTGATGCCGCATAGGGCGCTGAAATCATCGCGCATGCTGATGTTCTTCAAATTGTTCAACTCACTGAAGATGCTGAGTTGGCTGAACTTGCTGATACCCGTGATGAACAGGAAGCGCAGGTGCTGCCCCAACCCCTTGAGGGGGCTGAAGAACTTGCGCATCTCGTTGCGGAGCTGCTGTTGCAGGGCGCTGTCCGAATTGCTGTCGAGCAAGGGGGCATCATATTCGTCTATCAGTACTACGACCTGCTTTCCGGTCTGCTGATGGGCACGTGTGATGATGCCTTGGAAACGAGCGGCAGGGGTCTGTTCCGAGGCATTCTTGCCGAAAGTCTCTTCCCATTGTGACAGGAATAGGTCCAACTGTTCTTGCAAGTCGAATAGTTCCGTGTATTTCGTCAGGCTGAAGTCGATGTGCAACACCGGATAGCTTTCCCACTCCTGCTCCAGCCGTTCCATCGCCAGACCGCTGAAAAGCTCTTTTTTCCCTTGGAAGTAAGCCTCTAAGGTGGAAATGAGCAGGCTCTTGCCGAAGCGGCGCGGACGGCTGAGGAAATAGACACGGTCTGTGTGGGTCAGCCTGTAAACCAGTTCCGTCTTGTCCACATATACGCAGTCCAGCGTGCGTATCTGTTCGAAATTCTGTAGCCCTATCGGGTAGCGGATGTAGTCTTCTAACATAATCGAAAAGGAATTCAATGGTTGGGAAGGCAAATTTAAGCATAAATCCCGATTTATGGGTGGTTGTCGGCAAGAAATCTTAGAATCGATCTTCTCTTAGGGCGTGGATACGCCCGAGGAGGTGTCGGCGCGGCAGTTCACGGAGGTGCGCGTGCGCTTCATTCCCGAATACAGGCGTGCGCAGAACAAGCAGGTGACGGGGCGCACCATCGTGCCCGAAGGCATAGAGTGGGTGGAGATGGAGCCGGAGAAGTGAAACAAAAAATGCACCGTCACAGGTGCATTTTTTATCTGAATTTTGAATAAGCGTTCCCAACGTCCATGCGTCTTTACGCCGTTCGCGTATAACTATTCCTGCTCCATTGTCTGGCAGACATTGTCAACATGCTTCACAAACGTGTCCGAGAAGACGTAAGTGCCGGCTTTGCGTGCCGCTTCGTTGTAGCGATGGACGAAAGCGGAAAAGTCGGCGAAGCAGTCGATAGCAGCTTGCAGTCCCAACTGGTCGCGAATGAGGAACACCATGTAGGAGCCGGTGGTGTGTCCGCCGAAGTGGGCGCATTGTTTGACCTTCTCGTATTCCTTTTCGGATATTTGGCCTGCCAGGTAGCTGGTGGTCAATTCATCCAGTTGTTTCAGGACTTCCGGAGAGGAAAAATAGTCGTCGTTGTACATCTTTACGATTTCCGGACCGTATCCCCCTAAGTTATCGACAGGCATTTTCTGCTTGTTGATAAGGTCGGCGGTACCTTCCTGTTGCAGGTAGTACAGTGTTATGACGGCGGCATCCTTCGTGTCGTGGTGATAACGGTCTTGTATGAGAGCACCCATGTAGTGGTGGTGCAGTTCGTGTCCGATTAGGTTTATCATATCTTCCCGTCCGTTCAGAGAGGCTCCGTTGATGTCGAGGTAGATACCGTTGCTCCACGCGCGGCATTCAAAATCCCACGCAAGAAAGTAGAACTTCTTGAAGGTGGGTTTCAACTGATGGATGCGCGTTGGCAGGTGTTGTAGCGCCTTGGCGTGTCCTTTGCGCATGATTTCGTTGAAGTCATTGTGGCAAATGAGTGTTTCGAGTTCATTGATACGCTCATTTATCTGATACATGTTGATGACGGTGAATTGGTCGAAATCGGTTTTCGGGTGGGCGTATTCCGTGAGGATGCTGTCCAGCCGTGTCTTCTGCTTGGCATCGAACACGGTCTGGAAAGCATCTCGGATGTCCTTTTGTCATGAGAGTGAATCCCAGTGTGCGGCAGAGAAGTTGTGATACCCTTCGGTTGCGAACAACTCTTTCCATTCCTTTTCACCGGGCATCGTACCTTTTTAGGCTGCCTTTGCCATCCGGATGAAATGTACGGCAGATTCAGTGGAATACTCGCTGTCCGGCAAGGAAACCGGCTCTTGGGAGAATCCTTTTGCCGGCATTCCGAGCAAGAAGGAGAGACAGGCAGAAAAAAGTACTTTCTTTCTCATGCGAATTTGTTTTTGTCAAAAAGAGTTCTTTTATTTCACCTTGTCAATCGCTGCGCAAATCTCTCCGGTGATGGTCTCCAGGTCGCCCAATCCGTTGATGTGGGCATAGAGGCCCTCGCTCTTGTACCAGTCGATGAGCGGCGCGGTCTGTGAGTGGTAAACCACGAGGCGTTTCTTGATGGTCTCCTCGTTGTCGTCGGCACGGCCCGATTGCTGTCCGCGCAGGATGAGGCGTTTCATCAGTTCCTCTTCGGGCACGTCGAGGTCGAGCATCACGCTCACTGCCTGGTTGCGGTCGGCAAGCATCTTCTTCAGGGCTTCGGCTTGTGCGATGGTACGGGGGAATCCGTCGAAGATGACGCCTTTGCTGTCCTTGAAGCTGTCCAGTGTGCTGGCCAGGATGTCGATAATCAGTTCATCGGGCAGCAGTTGTCCTTGGTCGATGTAGCCTTTGGCGGTCTTGCCCAGTTCGGTACCGTTCTTGATTTCGGCACGGAGCACGTCTCCGGTGGAGATGTGGTTGATGCCATACTTTTCTACGATTCTTTCACTTTGTGTTCCCTTGCCTGAGCCGGGAGCACCGAAAATTACAATGTTCAGCATTTTCAAGATTTATGATTTATGAATTATGATTTATGATTTCGACATTTGGATTTATGATTTCAGCATTCAAGTCAAGTCCATCGGACATAAATCTGAAATCATAAATCTGAAATCATTCCATTACCGTATAAATATCCGGATAATTCCTTCCGAACCCGTCGTAATCCAGTCCGTAGCCCACGATGAAGTCGTTGGGGATATTCATCGCCACGTATTCGATGTTGAGGTCCACCTTCAGTTTGTCCGGTTTCACCAGCAGGGAGGCGATGTGTATCTCTTTCGGTCCCCGAGTGCCGAGGGTCTCGAGCAGGCGTTGCATGGTGAGGCCTGTGTCCACGATGTCTTCCACGATGACGATGGTGCGGTCCTTCAGCTCCTCGTTGATGCCGATGACCTCCTTGATGGTTCCGGTGGACGATACGCCCTGGTAGGAGGCAAGCTTGACGAAGGAGATTTCACAGGGAATGGTGATGCGCTTCATCAGGTCGGCGGTGAACATGAACGAACCGTTCAGCACGCTGAGGAAGAGGGGATTCTTTCCGGCAAGGTCGCGGTTGATTTCATTGGCCACGCGAGTCACTTCTTTCAGAATGTCCTGCTCGCGGATGGAGACCGTGAACGTCTTGTCTTTTATCTGTATAGTGTCCATAGATGAAATGTTTTTTTAAGTTGGGGCGAAGATACGATTTTTATTCCACTCCGTGCATCATCTTTTGCAATTTCTTTGAGAGCAGGAAGAGGATGAGCGATGCCGTGGCAGACATGATGACGAATACCATGAAGAAGTCGAACATGGTTTCAATCCGGTAGCCGAACAGGGCCTTGACTTTTCCTTCTTCGGGATAGAGTCCGCCCAGCATGCCGGCGAATTTATTGGCTGTGGCGGTGGACAGGTACCAGATGCCCATCATCAGCGAGGCGAAGCGTGCGGGGGTGAGCTTATTTACCATTGACAGGCCGATAGGTGAAAGACAGATTTCCCCCATGGTGTGGATGAAGTAGAGTCCTGTCAACCAGAGCAGGCTTACTTTGACACCCGGTTGCACATCCTTTACTCCGAAGCAGATGACCAGATAGCCTAACGAAAGCAGTAGCAGACCGATGGCTTGCTTAGTGGGTGAGGCTGGCTCCATACCGCGTTTGCCCAGTACATTCCATATACCCGGCATGATGGCGGCAAGTATTACTACGAAAAAGGGGTTGAACGACTGAATCCACGATGCCGGCATCTCCCAGCCTAAGATGACACGGTCTGTCTGTTCGGCGGCAAAAAGCGTCAGCGAGGCGCCTGCCTGTTCGTAGGCTGCCCAGAAGAAGATGACGAAGAAGGCGATGATGTAAATCACGAAGATGCGGTCGCGCTCTATTTTCGTAAGCGAACCTTCCAACAGAATGCTGACGGGGAACACGATGCAGGCGGTGAAGATGCCGATGCTGACCCAGTCGTTGCCGAAGCACCAATAGAAGAAGGTGGCGAGTGCAAGGGTCAGTATTCCCAAAAGAAGGTAATTGCGTTGTTGCTTTCCTTTGCCTGTGACCGGCTGTTTGGCTTCTTGTGTGGCTTGGGGTTGCTCTTTCAGAGCGTCGGGAATGATGCCAAGTTGTTGCCCGTCGGGGCCGATAAGATATTTGTTTTTTTGTGTTTCAAACAATGCGATGGTCAGCAAGGTGACGACTCCTGCAATGAAGAAGCCCCACTTGAAGTCTTCGGGATTGCCGGTCTCTCCGAAATAGCCGCAAACCAGTGGGGCGAGGAAAGAGCCGACGTTGACTCCCATATAGAAAATGGTGTAAGCGGAGTCAAGCCGCTTGTCTCCCGGTTCATACAGTTGCCCGACTAAGGATGATACGGTAGGTTTGAAGCAACCGTTTCCTAAAATGAGGAGAGCCAGTCCGCCGTACATCAGCCAATGGGAGAGTTGCACGGCATCGAGCATTGAGGCACTGGCGAACATCAGGAACTGCCCTAAGGCCATCATCACGGCACCCCAACGGACAGAGCGGCGGATGCCCCAGTACTTGTCGGCAATGTATCCTCCGATGAGCGGTGTCAGATAGACCAGTCCGGTGTAGCTGCCATAGATAGAGGCGGCAGCCTCCTTGTCGAATAGGAGGGCTTGGGTGAGAAACAGGATGAAAATGGCACGCATGCCGTAGTAGCTGAAGCGTTCGGCAGTGCTCGTGGCAAAGATAAGGTAGAGTCCTTTAGGGTGTTTGTTGTTGTGCATAGATATTGTTTTGTTTATGATTTTTGGTAATGTGATGACAAAAATACGAATAAAGAATCAAAACCTTGCGTTTAATCCAAATAGTTTACCTTATTTTTTCATTTATCCGTTTCAATCGGTTGGGGAAGTCGGTTGCTGAGGAAACAGGAGTGGAAGAGGCATGAGTCGTGAATCGGAAATCGTAATTCTTTACACGAAGCATTCCTTACCCCAAAAAATCGCCACTTTTTATTCTTTCGACCCGCGTCTTTTCAGGGTCTTGTCTGCTTCGTAGTTTCTTCGGTGTTTCTTCGGACGTTCTTCGGACATTCTTCGGTCCTAGGGAGTGGAGTTTG
>NZ_JAICZW010000129.1 GCF_029057325.1 Bacteroides sp.
GCTTCTGTCATATTACAAAAGTAATCACTTTAAAGAAAACTACAAATAGTTACCCCCAATGATTATCGGGTGAGCCTGCTATATTCTTATAGTATCCTAGTTTCTTTTTACTTCTTAATAAAGTAAAAAACACCCGACTTTACATTCTTAGCTGTAAAATCGGGTGTTTGCTTTTGCTAACTTTTGTCTTGCGGAGAGAGGGGGATTCGAACCCCCGATACCCTTTAGGGGTATACACGCTTTCCAGGCGTGCCTCTTCAACCACTCGAGCATCTCTCCTTACGGGGCGCAAAAGTAGAAGAAGTTTTTGGAATTACCAAATTTTTGAGGAATAAAGTGATGCGCCCCGGCAATATCCTACCTCTTTTCAACCGTTATCTTTACTATTTCAGGAGTACGGATGCCCGGTTTCAGCTCTCCGGCTATGTTGTAGAAGACACCGTCCGCTCCCACCAATGCCGCACCGGCGCGTGCCGTGCCCGAATAACGTAAAATCTCTTCCCAACGATCATCGGATGTATGATAAACCAGTATCCTGTCGTTGAAGCGATAATCTTCGGGAGACATGGACATGTAGGTTTTCGCCACCGCTTTCAGGCTATCGACCACAGCCTGATTGCCCTCCGCCAAAGCAGCTTTCATGTGCTCCTCACGCTTCAGGGCCGATAGGAAAATATCCTTGTCCACTCCGCCGGTGCAAAGCACCAAGCTGTCGGCGCAAGCGATGCCGACACCTCCGCCCAAAGAAACCTCCACGGAATCCGTCCCTACGGGAGCAGCCACCGGGGTCCATCTCTTCTCTGCCGGATGATAGCAAAGGCCATCCACCGAAAGCGTTGCCTTACGCCCTTCGCCGGCACCGGCGAATCCGCCCCACAAGAACAGAAGAGATTCCGCACCCTTGCGCTGTGCCACGCAGACCGGTTGTGTACGAGGAGCACCGGGAAAATCGGGCAGTTGCGTCCATCCTGCATCCGGTTTATCCAAATTCAGGCAATACAGCGTATTGGAAGGCACTCCGTTGACGTTTCCGCCGGCAACGAAGAGAGTGTGCCCGGATATAGTTCCGCCCATATTGTCTATCGTACACGGCAAGGCAGGCAACGTATCGATGACCGCCGCATCTCCCTTTTCTGTCAACGAAATCCGGAATACAGCGGACAAAGCACCGTTCTGGTTGGTGCCGCCCGCACAAATAATTCCACGGGATGTGGAAACAGACACGCCGTATGCAGCCTCCACCGGCAGTTCGCCCACCTTCTTCCAGGCGAATAGCGAATCGGCCGAAGCATCCGTCGCATAAATGCCCCGATAAAACCGTTTCTTTCCCCCTTCTGCGGCAGGGACTTCCGGGAAGTTACAACCACCCGCCATCAGCAACCTTCCGCGATGAACACCGGCATAACAAGCCGAAACGCCCTGTTCGATTCCCGGTTCTTCTGCGGGGGCACCTTGCATTTGCCGCACCGTCCAGACCGATTCCTTTTCCACTTCGGGTGCTGTGCACCCTGCCAATATCAGGCATACTAATACAAATTTCTTCATTGATTTCAAATAAAAGAGAAGAAGCATCCAATAATTATCTCATATTTTTAGGCACGAATTACACGGATTCACACAGCTTTTTCTTTAATTAATCCGTGAAATCCGTGTAATCCGCGCCTAATACCTATCAGGTTGATTACCCTTTTCCTGTTTTGATTTCCTCTTATTAAGAAAAAGAGTTCACAAGTTTACTTCACCAAGTCTTTCAGTTTCACGGTCTGGAAAGTCATGTGCGCCACACTACTTTCATACAGGATTCCGACCGTCTCCTTATCTACCATGCTCAAGCAGGAATATCCCCATCCATTTGCTTCATCCAGCAGCACCTGATGTTCGGGTGACCATGTATGTCCACCGTCCAAGCTTACCTTGATGGTAATGTTGTTGCGGTTCTTGGTCGAATTGGGGTTGGAGAATATCAGGATGTCCTTTTTCAGTACATTGTCCTTCGCTTTCACGCTAATCAGACTTGCCATGCAAACCGGTTCAATCAAAGCCGTGCGGGATGACTCGTGTTCCTTCCAGGTCTCTCCCAAATCAGTAGTCGTATAGACGGCACGGCTGCCACCGCGATTGTCACGCATATTCAGCATCAGTACACCCGGTTCCACTTCGGCAACCTGCGCTTCGGTGGTATTGGTACGTGCATGGTTGTGTATCTTCCAGTTCTTTCCGCCATCTTTGCTGTACATGATGCCTGCATTGGGAATGCGGTCCGCTCCGATGTACTGAATGGGGAATACCAATGTACCGTCACTCATGGTAATGCCGCGTCCCGGTCCCTGCAACAAGAAGTACCAGGAAGGATCTTTCACCTGTTCCGTCACATTGATAGGTTCGGACCACGTCTTTCCGTCATCCGTACTCTTGCTCATCACCAGCTGAGCTGTGTGGTTCATATCCATTCCCGGATGTGAACTCCACCAGGCACGCTGATTACCCATGCCATGCGTCCAGGCTGCCACCACCCATACGGTATTCGTCTTTGTATCAACCAGGATAGAGGGGTCTCCCACACCATTCTGTGCAGAAGGCAGTCCGCCCGTCTCACCGAAAGCCAGAGGCAGACGCATCTTTTCCCACGTCTTTCCGCCATCCGTACTGCGGCTAAGACCTACGTCCACGTGCTCCTGCAAATCGACGCTGCTGTTGTAGCGCACGTCATATACCCCAAGCAACGTCCCCTTGTTGGTAGTCACCAGTCCCGGAATGCGGAATGCTGCGGAATTGTCATCTCCGGCATGGCGCACACCTACACCCATACGGTGTTCGATGCCCTCGGGAGAGAACATCTTTATCGGAGCCTCTTTCCCATCCACCACAATGGAGGTCAGCTTCGCCGTGACCTTGGTGTCCAGACGCGCTTCGGGCTTCATCTGCAAGCTCACCCAGAAGAAGTTCACGCCGGGGAAAAGCTTCTGGCCGCTTTGCAACAGCACTTCATTGCCCGGATTGCTAACTTCGCTATTCTTGATAGAATAAGAAGGATTGGCGGCCAACGTCTTTCCTTGATTATGGCTGGAGATATATTCCACCGGAGCAAAACGATTTCTTCCTCTGTCTTGCAAGGCTTCCGTACCACCGTAATAGAGTTTCACCGCCTGGATGTCGGCCATTTTCACTTCCTTGCCGAAACTTAAAGCCACTTTGTCCAATGTCTGGTTTTCCCGGCCATTCAAACGAATGTAGAACAACACATTATCCTGTCTTTCAATCAGGATAGGAATGCGTGTTTCACGAACCGCTATGGAGTCAGCAGCATAGACCGATTGGGTAACGGCACTCCATACAAAGAATAGAAAAAATAAGTTCAATACTTTCTTCATGATATTTATGTATTTAGATGATAAGACTAACAACTGTCATAGTCACTACTACGCCTGCAAATATAAGCGATATTTAAATATATAGCAATACATTAATAAAAAAATTAAATTAATCCCCGCATTAAATAAACATTATCGCTTATCTAATGCGGGGATAACCGTTGTACGCAACCCTGATGCGTTACTTGCTCTCCAACTTCAAGACAGCTTTTTTCAGCCCGCCGGCTGTAGCTTCAAGCGTAATGGCACCCGGTTTATCGGTAGCCGCCACGATAGCGGTCATCATACCGTTGAACACTTTCATCTTTGGAGTCTGGAAGTTTTCCAACGAAGCCGGATTACCATTGGCTCCTGCACGATAGACACCTGCACCTTTCACTTTGAAACGAATCTCATTCTCGGCAAGCGGACAAAGATTGCCATCCTTATCCACCACCTTCACCGTGACAAACGAGAGGTCTTCACCGTCGGCCTTAATCAGCGTACGGTCGGCAGTCAATTCGATGTGATGCGGCGCACCTGCTGTATGTATCTCTTTCTCGGCAACCGCTTTTCCATCCTTGTCATAAGCGACCACTTTCACCGTTCCCGGCTCGTACTTGGTATCCATCCACATCAGGCGATAACGCTGCTGACGCTTGAAATCGGCTGTGGAAGCGGAATCTTTGCTGTTCTCTATCGTTACAGACAAATCCTTGCTACGCTTTCCCTGACTCTTGCCATTAATGAAGAGTTCGGCAGACGGGTAATTGGTGTAAACGAATACAGGAGTCACCTCCCCTTCTCTGCCCGCCCAGTTCCAGTGGGGCAGGATGTGCAAGGTCTCTTCCGCCGGATTCCAATGGCTACGATAGAGGTAATAACGGTCTTTCGGCAGTCCGGCAAGGTCTATGATGCCGAACAGAGAAGAATGGCTGGGCCAATCCGTATAATAAGGAGTGGGTTCACCCAAATAGTCGAAACCGGTCCAAACGAACTCTCCGATGCACCAGGCATTGTCCTCATGCCACATCCAATCATCCTCCGGCAAGTTACTCCAACCGCAATGTTCCACATCGTAGGAAGAGGATTGATGATCATCATATTTCTGCATGGAACGACGCTCTACCGGGAACTTATATACACCGCGAGAGCTAACCGTAGAAGCCGTCTCACTACCCAAAACGATGCACTGAGGAAGTTTTTTATAGTTCTCCAAATACTTATGGGGACGATAGTTGAATCCAGCCACATCCATTGTAGCAGCCATGTTGTTGTTCACCACAGCATCGGGAGCATCCATGCCCTGCGTGACAGGACGTGTCGGGTCTTCCCGGTGACAGATATCCTGAAGCATGCGCGAAAGTTTAGGGCCCCGATTGCCGTTCCATTGGTCAGGCACTTCATTGCCCACGCACCACATCACGACACTCGGATTGTTGCGATAATGACGAATCAGATTTACCAAATCTTTCTCCACCCATTCGTCAAAAATCTTATGGTAGCCGTTCTGTACCTTCGAGCTTTTCCATTCGTCAAAAGACTCGGCCATCACCATCATACCCATCTCATCGCAAGCACGAACCAGTTCAGGAGCCGGCATATTGTGAGAGGTACGGATGGCATTACAGCCCATGTCCTTCAGAATACGAATCTGACGGCGAATGCCCGCTTCATTGGCGATACCGCCCAAAGGACCGAGGTCATGATGGTTACATACTCCCTTGAACTTTGTCAGCTTGCCATTCAGGAAGAAGCCTTTATCCGGAATGATTTCCAACGTGCGAATGCCGAAACGGGTTGCATATTCATCTTTCAGCACATTTCCCTCATACACTTTCGTTTCTGCCGTATAAAGCACCGGAGTTTCCGGCGACCACAAAGAGGGATTATAGACTACGAAATTCTGGCTGAAGCAAGTGCCGTCCAGTTTATCACCCGGCCTGTCGTCCGAAGAAAGCATTTTGCCATCCGCATCCTTGATTTGAGTGACGATGCGGTAATCCGATACATGCTTACCGACAGGCATCACCAGTTCGGTCTTCACATTGACCCGGGCAAATCCGTCTTTTACAACCGGCGTGGTGACTACCGTACCCCATACGGGAATATGCGCCTCTTCAGTGACAACCAGATGCACATTGCGATAGAGTCCCGCTCCCGGATACCAGCGTGAAGATTCTGGTTCATTCTCCAAACGCACGGCAAGCGTGTTCACTTCGCCTTCTTTCAGATAAGGCGTGGCATCCAAAAAGAAGGAGTTATAGCCGTAAGGCCAATACCCTGCCTCTTGTCCGTTGACATAGACATGCGCATGGCTCATGGCACCGTCGAACACCAGTGTGGCCTTCTTGCCCTTCATGGAAGCAGGTGCCTCAAAATTCAGTCGATACCATCCTACACCGACAAAAGGCAAGCCTCCGGTACGTCCGGCATGTTCCATCGCCTCCTTCTGTCCGTCTTGGGCAATGGCCACATTCTGCTTGTCATTGTTGATGCTGAAAGGACCGTAAATGGCCCAGTCATGCGGCACCATCACCGACTGCCATTTAGCATCATCGTAAACTCGTTGGCTGAAGTCCTTACTATCTTCACGGGTAAACCTCCATCCTTTCTTGAAAGTCTGTACGGTACGCACTTGTGCCTGAAGCAATAAGGGAATTGCCAACATTAAAATAGCTGCAAGTTTAAATTTTCGGTTCATATCCTTTCGATTTATTTTTTTAAGTTCCGCTTATTTCCGATATGCTGTCAGTAAACAAGTTAACAAGGCTACGAGGAGAAGCGTTTTTCCCGCCTACATCTTGTTCACAAAACAGGCAGACAGAAGGACTTTGTATCCTTGTTTACTTGTTCACCGAAAGCAAGTTCTTGAACTTGCGGAACTTGGATTATTCTTTTTTCATTTCAAATACCATTTCTCCCGAATGCACCAACTCATTGTGTGTGATACGGAAGCCATTGTGTTTCGCTCCATCCAACTTCACCTCTTTGATGTAATCCGACCCAGAAGATGATTTGCGGATAACCAGCTCTTCCTTCCCGTAATAGCGCGGATCAAGACGAAGAGTTATCTTATCGAATGCAGGAGTAGTCAACGTATATTCCGGTGTTCCGGGACAATCGGGATAAAAGCCCATCATGCTGAAAATGGCCCATGCAGACATCGTTCCGGTATCGTCATTCCCCGGAATGCCATTCGGCTTGGCTGTGAAATAACGCGCCAGCAACTCTTTGACCAATTTCTGAGTGCGCCATTCCTCACCACGGAAATAGCTGAAAAGATATGGATAAGCAATATCCGGTTCATTGGCCGGGTCATACAATCCTCCGTCAAACACCTTCTGAAGTTTATCCACGAAATTCTTCTTACCCCCCATCAACTTGGCAAGTCCCATCACATCGTGGGGAACATAGAAAGTGTAATTCCAAGAATTTCCTTCATGGAAGCCCGGACTCGGCGCAAAGTCAGCCCCCTCCATCGGATCAAAAGGCGAATAGAACTTACCATCCGGCAGAATGGGACGAAGCGTACCGAACTCGCGGCAATAATAATGCTTGTACCCCATAGAACGTTTATAGAACAGTTCCGCATCTTCCTTCTTGCCCAATGCCTTTGCAAAACGAGAAAGGGCATAATCGGCAATGTAGTATTCCAGCGCATGGGAAACCGAGTTGTCGTACTGCTCCCGCAAAGGCACATAACCCAAAGAATAATAGTCATCGGCATCCGGTCGCATCAGATTGACCGCCCCCGGAGAAGTGGCAGATTTGTACATCGCCTCGTATGCCGTCTTGACATCAAAATCGCGCAAGCCTTTCATCCAGGTATCCACAATGACAGGAATGGAAGGATCACCTTCCATGGTAAGTGTTTCGCGCCCATAGAGTTCCCATTTGGGCATCCAGCCATGCTCACGATACATATCTATCATGGTACGTACCATATCAAGCTGCCGGTCGGGGAAAAGCAAAGTCATCAACTGATGAACATTCCGATAAGTATCCCACAGAGAGAATACGGTATAACGGTTCCCTTTCACCGTGCGTATCTCACCGCTTTCCATCGCCGGATATTGTCCGTTGACATCCTGCAAAACATTGGGATGTATCAGAAAATGGTACAAAGCCGTATAGAACACCTGACGTTGTTCTTCCGTTCCGCCTTCTACCAGAATGCGGCTCAAATCACTGTTCCACGCCTGGCGGGCAGCTTCATGCAACTGTTCAAAATTCTTTCCCGCTTGTTCCGCTTCCAAGTTTTGGCGGGCATTGGCGATGCTCACAAAAGAGACTCCCATGCTAACTTCCACCTGTTCGTTTTCGTCGGCATCGAAGGTGAGCCACACACCGATGTCGTCTCCACTCATCTCCTTCGTATAGTTGGAATAGATTTTACGAGTGCCTGATGTATTGTCCCACTGTGCCTCTACCCCCATCTTGCGCATCTGTTTCCAATAGCCGCGGGTTTTCGGAGCCTTATTTATCTTCATCACAAAATAAACCGGAAATACGGCATTGGGATTATAGCAGAAAGTTCCCAGCAGTTTGCTGCCTTCTATCTCCGTATCACTCACAAAACGAACGGTGGCACCGCTTTCATTCGTCAAACCCTCACCTAAATTCAACAAGATATTGCCTTGTCCGGCGGGGAAAGTGAAACGGGCACGCCCGGTACGAGGAGTGGCGGTCACTTCCGTTTTTATACCGTATTTGGTCAGGTAGTTGGTGTAATAGCCGGGAGTAGCATGTTCATCCTTATAAGAACTTCCATATTGCATATAGTCCACACTCAGTTCACCTGCAGTGGGCATCAGCAACAACGATCCCAATTCTGGACATCCCACACCGCTGAGGTTGACATGCGCATAGCCGGTAAAATAGGTATTCTTATATTCGTATGGCGTGGACCACCAGCGGCTGTCCTTATCAATATTGCCATTCACTGCCCCCATCACATTGAAAGGAACAACAGACATCATACCTTGCGGACACACCGCACCGGGGTTGGTCGTGCCATAATTGGTCGTGCCCACAAAAGGATTCACATAGTCCACCGGCTGTCGTGAACCACCCTCCACCACAATCTCATCCGTAAAGATCCATCCTCCTATCTTCTTGTCAGAACGGGCCTGATAACGGATGTAACGAGCACGGGTCTCTCCTTTCCAACCATACTTTCTGAAGCAAACTACAGAATCTTTAGATACAGCATTATCCAGATGAGTCAGTTCCGTGAAGTTCTCCCCGTCCAAAGAAGCAGAAATAATGATTTCAGCAGGAAGGAATATTTCCGGACCTACCACTTGCATAAAGTCCGCACTGACCGAACGGACTTCCTCTTCCTGTTCCAAGTCAATGGTAACATCCAAACGATTGCGCGAGATAAAACCCTGCCATGCACCGTCGGCATTGGTCCATCCTCCCCGAATTCCGTCAGTCAGCGTCTTGTCTCCCTGTGCCTTATAATACTCATTATAGGGCGCATTGTACTTCACCGGTTTGCCCAGTGCCAAATGTTTGATAGGCTGAAGCGACTCAGGACGATTGCCAATCTCCTCCTTCAGACTGAAAGGATGATAACCCTTGGAAAGCAACCAATCCACCTCACGCAAAGCACTTTGACGGAACTTGCTGTATGCCTTATGTTCCGGCTGACTCCAAGCCACTTCTGCAAGCGCCAGAATACGAGGATAAATCATGCTCTCATAGTGTTCATCGGTAGGAATATACTCCGCCCACAAATTTGCCTGCACGCCATACAGCAGCTTGGCATCTTCCGCTGTAAATGAATCCGGAACAGGATTGTACGAATAGACTTTAGACAAAGGCAGGTAACCACCGATTGCCTCCGGCTGTAAATAGGGAGCATCCTGATAACTGTCGAAATAGCAATAAGCGCCCGGTGTCATCACAGCACGATGACCGGACTTCACAGCTTTGAGCCCGCCTTCTTCACCGCGCCATGACATCACGGTAGCATTCGGAGCAAGACCACCTTCCATGATTTCGTCCCATCCCAACAGCTTGCGACCGTGTTTGTTGAGGAATACTTCCATCCGATGAATGAGATAGCTTTGCAGTTCATTCAGGTCTTTCAATTCCTCATCCTTCATACGCTGCTGGCACTTGGGACAACTCTTCCAAGCTTGTTTGCCGGCTTCATCTCCTCCCACATGGATATACTCGGAAGGGAAAAGTTCCATCACTTCGGTCAGCACGTCTTCCAAAAAAGTAAATGTTTTCTCATTGCCCACACAAAAATCAGCACTTGTATAGGGCTTTCCCTGACACGAAAGTTCAGGATAAGCCGCCAAAGCCTCTTCCGAATGAGCAGGCATCTCGATTTCGGGAATAATGGTTATATGGCGATCGGCGGCATAGCGCACCAATTCACGAATATCATCCTGCGTGTAATAACCACCGGACGCAGAAGGATCTGTTTCCTCACAATATTTACGACCTCCGGGAACATTCCACCACTCTTTCCAAATAGCTTCAGGACGCCATGCGGCAAACTCCGTGAGCCGTGGATATTTCTTAATTTCAATTCTCCATCCGGCAGCATCCGTCAGATGCAGATGCAGACGATTGATCTTATAACGTGCCAAAGCATCTATCTGCTTCATCAGAAACGCTTTCGTACGGAAATGACGTGAGACATCAATCATCAGACCACGGTACTCAAAGCGGGGCGCATCCTCTATACGGACGGCATCCACTTGCCAAAGATTGTCTCCGACAGGTTCTGCCAACTGAAGCAATGTTTGAAGGCCATAGAAAAGACCGGTGTCCGTAGCCGATGAGACGGTGATTCCATCAGAATTCACTACCAACGTATATCCCTCGGCAGAAGCAGAGGCAGTCGGCAATTTCTGAAGAGAAATAGCTCCGGCTACGTTCTTCGAAACTATTTTTCTATTCAGGAAAGAAGGCTGGGAAGAGAGGTAGGCAAGCAACCTTTCTCTCTCCGCTCCCTTCAGATTGGTGTATATCTTTGTCCCTTCCGTAATACGGAACGCACCATCTCCTTTCGTTTGCTCCACATGTTGCGGTACGGGAATAACCCGCTGCGCCGACACATTTCCAAACGAAAAAGATGCCGCAAACAGAAAGACGCTCAAGAATGTTCTTACATGATACATATCAGGCAGTGTTTTGAGTATTTATACTATGAATTATTCAGCGCCCCACTTCGTCGGCTTATCCGTCATCACCACTTCCAAAACTCCACCTTCCATCAGCTGTTGATGGGTGAAATAGGGTTTCGACAAGACATTTCCATTCAGCGTAGCACTCTCTATATATTTGTTGGCTGCCGAATTGTTTTTCGCCACAATGCGAAACTCCTTACCTTGAGGAAGACGAACAGTAACGGCATCGAATAACGGGCGTCCGATGGAATACTCCGGATTACCGGGACAAAGCTGATAGAATCCCATGGAATTCATCACATACCACGCAGACATCTGTCCGCAATCCTCATTACCGGAAAGTCCGTTAGGATCGTTGAAGTATTGGTTATGAAGCACATTGTCCACCAGTTCTTGGGTCTTCCATGGCTGGCCTATCTTATTATATAGGTGCAGAATATGATGGCTTGGCTCATTACCATGCGCATATTGACCTATCAGTCCGGAGATGTCGGCAGAAGTCTGGTCTCCTTCCAAAGCGGAATCGGCGGTAAACAGAGAGTCCAGTTTACCGATAAAGCCTTCACGGCCTCCCATCAACTCAACCAACCCGTCCACATCTTGCGGAACAAACCACGTCCATTGCCAGGCGGTGCCTTCGCAATAATCGTCTTCGCGATGATTGCTCGAACGGGGATTGAACGGTGTGCGCCACTTTCCCTCCGCATCCTTTCCACGCATGAAGCGTACGGAAGGGTCAAAATAGTGACGGTATGAACGTCCGAATTCGGCATAACGTTGCTGCACCTCAGCCTCACCCAATGCTCCTGCCAATTGACTGATACACCAGTCATTGTAGGCATATTCCAATCCTTTGGCCACCGCCTCGTTCTCTTTGTCACAGGGCACATAGCCCAATGTATTCTTATAATATTTAGAGATGGGCATCAAGGCGGCATGCTTCAGATACTCCGTAGTGGCAATCGGTGCCAACGTATCATATTCCGCACTACGCAAACAAGCTTCCAAAGCCAGTTTGGCATCAAATCCACGATCTCCCTTCATATAAGCATCTACAATCACAGGAACGGCATGATACCCAATCATCGTACCGGTATAGTTGCCGGCAAGTTCCCACATTGGCAGGATGCCTCCGTCTTGATACTGCTTCAACAAAGCATTGATGAAGCGGGTATTCTTTTCCGGTTCGATAATGGTCAGTAACGGATGCAAGGCACGGAACGTATCCCACAAGGAGAAGATGGTGTACATCGGCTTATCCGCTTCGGCAGTATGAATTTCCCGATCCAAACCGCGATAACGGCCGTCGATGTCGGTAAACAGACTTGGAGAGATACCTGTATGATAGAGCGCCGTGTAGAATACAATGTTCTGCTCAGCGTCCCCCCCCTCAATGTTTATCTTGCCCAGATAGTGGTTCCAGTCACGACGTGCTGCGGACTTCACTTGTTCAAAGTCCCATCCCCGAATTTCAGCCAGGTTCTTCTTCGCCCCTTCTGCATCAACAGAAGAGAGTGCCACTTTTACCAACACCTGTTCATCTTTGGCTGTTGCGAAATGCAGCAATGCCTTCTTCACTGGCAACGGGCGTTTTCCTTCAATCTGCTGGATGGTATCTGTCAGAATATCACAAGTGAAAGGTTTGGAGAACACCGCTTCGAAATAGACGTCGTGTCTCCACGCCCAGCTGTTGGTATTTTTATAACCGCGAAGGGTCGAATCGTTCACCACTTCCAAGCTGAGCGCCCGATTGTGCTGCCCTTGCAAAGCATAGTCCAAATCAAGGATGAACCCTGCCTCACTGCTTTCCGGAAAGGTATAGCGGTGCAATGCTACACGTGAGGTTGCGGTCAGTTCCGCTTTCACACCATAGCTGTCAAGAAATACAGAGTAATAACCGGGCGAGGCCACCTCGTTCTGATGCTGAAAGCGTGAAGCGTATGGCAGAGTCTGGGCAGGCGAGCCGCCTGTCGCCGCAAAAGAAGCATCGGAAGCCGCCACTTCGACAGAGGGCTTGACACGCTGTTCTCCCACAGTAGGCATCAACAAGATTTCACCATAATCGCCACACCCGGTACCACTCAGATGAAGATGTGAGAAACCGTTGATAACGGTGTCCGTATCATAATAACCGGAACAAGCGTCCCATCCATAAATACGGGTATCGGGTCCCGGTTGTATCATTCCGTTGGGAACGACAGCACCGGGGAACGTGTGTCCATGTCCTCCGGTGCCTATAAACGGATTGACATAATCCGCATAATCTTTCTCTACGGCTTCTGTGCCGCAACTTGCAAGGAGTGCCCCTAAGGCCACTCCCCACAAGTATTTATTTGCTGATTTCATTTTTTGAGACTGTTGTTTTTATTCGATTACGATTTCATCGACAAACAAGAAACCGAAATTACCTTTACCACCGTGCCAGGCAGGAATGGAGTGTTCCGACGGAGCCAGCACACGTACATAGCGGGTGGTAACCGGATCGAAAGTCTGCTTATGCTCATACAATCCGTTGCGGTCGGTTTCCGCCATTGCCGGATACTCTTCCGAGAATACTTGTGTAAACTTATCGCCATCCTCCGATACCTCGATAGTAACGCCGCGTACATCAAAAATCCAGTCACCTTTCTCCACGCAAGTAGAGAAAGAGACGCTTGAAATCTCTGTAGGCTGCTGCAGGTCGATAGTCACATCCATGTCGTTCCGATAGAATGCAATCCAACGACCGGTCTTATAATTACCGTTACCTTTCAAACCATCGTTCAGCGTAGAGACACCATTGAACTCATATTGTTTGTTCACCGGCTGATTGGCCACGATAGGTTTGCAAGTGGATTTGCTGAAATTGATTTTTTCAGTGAATACACGGCTGTTGCCTTCCGGACGTACCGCCATTGCCTTGAGTGTACAATTTTCCTTTATGGAGAGCACTTCTTCCGCTACGGGAGAAGCGGCAGTAGGTTCCGCACCATCCAATGTGTAGTGAATGGGGGCATTATCAATGGTCTTCATACGTACATCCACAGCACCGGTCTCCGCATTTGATTGGAAATCAACCGTCACGTCAAACACATGCTTCGCATAGTTATAGCCTTCTGCCTGATAAGATTTGATGAGCTGCGGCAGACGGGCCAGGAAGTCCTGATAGTTCTTCTTTTCAGGTTGGCTCCATTGAATCTCGCAAAGAGCGGCCCAACGAGGCAGACACATGTATTGCAATTGTGCAAATGTAGGAATGTACTCGGTCCAGTGATTAGCCTGCACACCGATAATATACTTCTGTTCCTCCGGAGTGAGTGAACGGGGCATCGGCTCGTAGCTATAGACACGTTCTACCGGCAAATAACCACCGATAGCCTCCGGCTCGTTTTCCGTATCTTTGCTCTGATAATAATCAAAATAGAGATAAGTGTTCGGAGTCATAATCACATCATGGTGCTGCTTGGCGGCTTCGATACCTCCACCTTCTCCACGCCAGGACATTACGGTAGCATTCGGAGCCAAACCGCCTTCCAGCGTTTCGTCCCAACCAATCATCTGACGTCCATGCGCGTTCAGGAACTTCTCACCATGGTTGATGATGAAGCTTTGCAGATACTCTTCCTTGCTATGCTTGTCATCAGACTTAATGCCCAGCTCTTTGATACGTGCCTGACATTTGGGACAAGTCTGCCATTTCACTTTCGGACATTCGTCACCACCGATATGGATATACTCAGATGGGAAGATGTCAATGATTTCAGTCAATACATCATCAATGAATGTCAGCACATCGTCGTTACCGGCACAAAGCACATTGTCGGAAACACCCCAGATAGTCCATACATCATACGGTCCACCTGTACATCCTAGATTCGGATAAGCAGCCAATGCAGCCTGCATGTGTCCGGGAAGGTCGATTTCAGGAATGACGGTGATATAGCGTTCGGCAGCGTATGCCACGATTTCCTTCGCCTGTTCCTGTGTATAGAAACCGCCGTAAGGCTTTCCGTCATATTTTCCTGTATTATGGCCAATCACCGTTTCTTTACGCTGAGAACCGATTTCAGTAAGCAACGGGTATTTCTTTATTTCGATACGCCAGCCTTGGTCATCGGTGATGTGCCAGTGCAAACGGTTCATATTGTGCAGTGCCATCATATCAATGAAGCTCTTCACCTCTTCTATCGTGAAGAAGTGGCGGCTCACATCAAAATGTGCGCCACGGTAGTCGAAACGGGGAGCATCCTTTATCTCTACACCTGCCAATACCGGTGTGCTGTTTTCCACAACAGGAATAGACTTGCGCAAGGTCTGGATTCCATAGAATACGCCTGCCTCGCTTGCGCCGGAGATAACCACGCCGTCGCCGTTCACTTTCAACTGATAACCTTCCGGTTTCTCAGCATCTGCTACCAACTGAAGAAGGATGTTTCCTTTGCCTTCGGTTCCGGCCATTGTCTGGTAAACTTTTCCGGTTGCCTTTTGCAGATATTCGGCAAGATATTCCGCATTGCGTCGCATCGCTTCATTTCCTTCCGGATAAACAATTTTCACACCACTTCCCAAGGTAAAATCACCATTGGCAGCCATTACGATTTCCTGAGGGGCAGGAATCACTTGGTAATTCGCCTCCGTCTTTTCACCAGAGCAGGAGCACAACCATCCGGTTGTGATAACCACCGCTACTGTCTTCAGTAATTTTCTCATATTCGTATAATTAATGAAATTAATAAGTTTCCCGTATATGTTTGATTGTTATTTCAGGAGTTATTCCTTTCTTTATCTCCGGAGAAGTAATCACGATTTTACGCGTCTCTCCCGGCAAAAGGTCAAAGAAGTTATCCGTAAAACGTGCGCCCTGATAAGGTATCTGCACAAATATATCTTTCGCCAATTTAGAAGCAGAGAGCGTTACCTCACAACGGCCGTCCTGCACTTTCAGCTTGCTGTTTACCGTCGTTTGAGGCAGGTTCAAATCTTTGGTCGGTAGGAAATAGTGGATATCCCGGGTTATCTCTTTCCCTTGGCGATCTTTCAGAGAGAGCAACAGATAGCACTCCTTGCGTTGCGCCTCATCCGCCCATTCGTCCAAAGCACAGCCGAACACCTTAGCGGATGTATTGGCTGCAACCGCTACTTTCGCAGACTTCTGAAGTAACTTCTTGCCCTTGAAATCCATCAACCGCATATCCAGCGTCATATCGGAAGAATCTTCCAGTTTATCGGAGAGTAAATAGACATTCAGGTTCCCGTTTTCATGAATCGGATTGATAATCAACGGAGCGAAAGCACGCTTTGCCTGATAGTGCAACGCTTTCCAGTTGCCGTAATAGTCGATACTCGACCACGACACTACCGGCCAACTGTCATTCAGCTGCCAATAGAGCGTACCCATACAATAGGGGCGGTTGCGTCGATGCGCCTCAAAACAATAGCGCATTCCCTGACCATGCAATACAAGACCCACATATACAAAATCCTCAAATTTTTCGGGGACGATGAAGTCACGTTCCATATACGTACGTATCAAAGCATTGCCTTGCGTACTCTTCTGATGGGCGGTCATCACCTCCGACTCTATCTCATAATCTTCGGGAGAAGCGAATGTGGCAATCGTCTTCATCTCCGGGAAGGATTCAAAGCCGAACTCGCTTTGGAAACGTCCAATCTCCGTATCGGACGACTCAAACGTCTTCTTACCGTACCAAATGCCCCAGTTATGGCTGTCTCCGATATTCCAGGAATCAGGACGTCCCCAGCTGGAGAAATAGGGAGAAGTATGTATATACGAGCGCCCCTCATCCCACTCCTTCACCTTGGCGGGAAGCAATCCACGGAAGAGTTTGTCATAATTGCGGTAAAACTCTTCATATACTTCAGGGGTATAGCGTGACTGCCATCCCCAATACTTCAAGCCTTCCAATATCTCGTTGTTGCCGCACCACATGGCAAGGCAGGCATGGTTGCGCAGGCGCTTGATGTTATAGTCCACCTCGTCAGACACCCGTTTCAGGAAAGTCGGATCTGCCGGATAGGTGGTACACCCGAACATGAAGTCCTGCCATATCAGAATGCCGTTTTCATCGGCAAGGTCATAGAAGCGGTTATCCTCATACGTACCTCCCCCCCATACACGAATCACGTTCATATTGGCTTCCTTAATGTCGCGGAACAAAGTAGCATAACGCTCGTCGGTCATGGTCGGAAGCAGGATATCATTGGGGATGAAATTCGCTCCTTTGGCAAACATCGGAATGCCGTTCACCTCAAAGAAATAGGATTCACCGTGCTCATCCTTCTCGTTTACCAGGCGAATGGTACGCAGACCGATGCGATGATGGTCGGAAGCGATGGTCTTTCCTTGGCAAACCACTTGCGCCGTAAAATCATACAGCGTCGGTTCACCCCATCCGT
This sequence comes from Bacteroides sp., assembly GCF_029057325.1. GTDB lineage: Bacteria > Bacteroidota > Bacteroidia > Bacteroidales > Bacteroidaceae > Bacteroides. Next base: position 16,901 of record NZ_JAICZW010000129.1, read on the forward strand.
TGGGCATCCAGCGTACCGGATTCTCTACCTCTACAGGAATCTTTATTTTATTGATACCGGGATTCAGGGTGACCGTCTTCTTCTTCGTAACCGGTTCTCCGTTTTTCAGCGAATACGACACAACTACCTCGGCCTCCGTCTGTTCGGACAATATACTGTTTATTTCCAGTTCATTGGACACTTCCGCCCGTTGGTCGGTCAGCGAGAGTTGCTTCACGTGATAGTCGTCAATGGTCGCCACATCATAAAAACGCAAGTAAGCAGGACGCCAGATGCCGCTTGTCACCATGCGGATGCCCCAATCCCATCCGTAGCTGTAGGGAGCTTTCCGGGTAAAGATACTCAGTTTCTTGTCCAAATGGTCGTTGTCTGCCGGATAATCGAATCCGTTCGACGCCCATTGCGGCAATGTCTCTTTAATAGGTGAGCGGAAAAAGATGTGCAATCTGTTTTCTCCCTTATGCAGCACCTCTTTCACCGGAATAGAGTAACCAAGAAACATATTATCTGCTTTCAGCAGCAGCGCCCCGTTGAGATAAACGTTCGCGTATGTATCAAGTCCTTCAAAGACCAGCGAAGCAGCTCCTCGCGAAAGTTGCTCTTCAGTCACTGTAAAAGTGGTTTTATATTCCCAATCTTCATTTTCCACCCATTGGATTTTTTGTTCATTGGTTCCAAAAAAAGGATTGGGAAGCAATTGATGAGCCAACAGATCCTGATGTACGGTTCCCGGCACAGTGGCAGTCATCCACTTGTCCGTACCCGATTGTGAAAACATCCATCCTTGATTCAGCAAAACAATTTCAGAAGTATCATTAGCCCTGACATTCCATAGACTTAAACAAGCCATTAAAGTGTACAATAGTTTTCGTTTCATATTTTTCAATATATATTAGACATCTGATTTTGTGCAAATATACCATTTATATGGTAAAAACAACACAGATGGTTAATATATTTTTTTATTTTATCTCATATAGATATTTAAATATTTGCATTTATCCAATTGTTTTTGATAACTTTGCCCTCAAGTAATCAATTTTATTCAAACATACCATGAAGAAACTCATTCTTTATTTCTCTTTCACCTTGTTCGCCCTCTGCGTTTTAGCGCAAAAACGCACCAAAGTGGCATGTGTAGGAAACAGCATCACTTACGGCTATTTATTACCCGAACGCGAGACACAAGCCTATCCGGCACAATTGCAACAAATGTTAGGCGAGACCTACCAGATAGGCAACTTCGGCAAATCAGGAGCAACGCTACTGAATAGAGGACACCGCCCCTACATGCAACAAGAAGAGTATCGCAAAGCGATTGAATTTGCCGGTGACATTGTAGTGATTCACCTTGGAATTAATGACACCGACCCGCGCGACTGGCCCAACTATCGGGACGAATTTATCCGCGACTACCTGGCACTGATTGACAGCTTCCGCACAGCGAAACCGGATTGCAGAATTATCATTGCCAGACTGACTCCCCTCGCCGACCGCCACCCGCGTTTTGAATCGGGCACCCGCGACTGGCGAGGAGAAATACAGCAAGCCATCGAAACCGTGGCACACGTAGCCAATGTGCAACTCATCGATTTCGAGAAACCGCTCTACCCCTACCCGTACCTGCTGCACGATGCCATTCACCCCGACCCGGAAGGCGCCACCATACTGGCCAAGACCGTCTATTCCGCCATCACCGGCGACTATGGAGGTTTGCAGATGCCCATGACCTATACAGACCGGATGGTACTTCAACGCGACCGCCCCCTGCAAATCAAAGGTACGGCAAACGCCCACGCCAAAATTAAAGTCAGCATAGCCGGACAAAAAAAGAGTACCACTACCGACAGCAATGGCGAGTGGCAAGTCACCCTGTCTCCTCTGCCCGCAGGCGGTCCATATACCCTGAGTGTGACAGACGGGAAAAGCACCTTATCGTATAAAGATGTATTGGCAGGCGAAGTATGGCTCTGTTCGGGACAATCCAATATGGAATTCATGCTGAAAGCCGCCACCACGGCCGATGCCGACATACTGAAAGCAAATGATGACCAATTGCGCTTGTTCGACATGAAAGGGAGATGGCTGACCCATGCCATAGAATGGCCGACATCCGTACTCGACTCGTTGAATCACCTGCAATATTACAAAGAAGCCCGATGGGAAACCACGACTCCCGAAACCGCCCGCAACTTCTCCGCCATCGCCTACTACTTTGGGAAGATGTTGCGCGACAGCCTGCAAGTACCTGTCGGACTGATTTGCAACGCCATAGGCGGTTCGCCCACCGAAGCATGGGTAGATCGCAGCACACTGGAATACCAGTTCCCCGCCATCCTGAGACAATGGACCCGCAACGACTTTATCCAAGACTGGGTACGCGGTCGTGCCGCACTCAACATCAAGAAATCAACCTATAAAGAACAGCGCCACCCCTACGAACCTTGTTACCTCTACGAAGTCGGCATCCGGCCTTTGGAAAATTTCCCGATAAAAGGTGTCATCTGGTATCAGGGGGAATCGAATGCGCACAACTTCACAGCACACGAAAAACTATTCCATCTGCTTGTGGAAAGCTGGCGTAAGAACTGGAACGATGCACAAATGCCCTTCTATTATGTACAGCTCTCCGGCATAGACCGCCCTTCATGGCCCTGGTTCCGCAACAGCCAGCGAAAGATGATGAACGACATCTCTGCAACAGGCATGGCTGTCTCCAGCGACCACGGAGATTCGCTGGACGTACACCCTCGCAACAAAAAGCCTATCGGCGAACGATTGGGACGATGGGCATTGAACAGCACCTACGGACACAAGCAAGTAGTACCGTCAGGACCGCTGTTCCGCCAAGCAGAATTCCGCAACGGCGCAGCCTACCTGACCTTTGATTACGGAGAAGGTTTGCACAGTGCCGACGGTCAGCCTCTACGCACCTTTGAAATTGCAGAAATCGACGGATTGTTTGAGCCTGCCGTAGCCGAAGTGGAAGGAAACCGTTTGAAGGTTTACAATAAAAAAATTAAGAATCCACGCTACGTGCGCTATGGTTGGCAGCCGTTCACACATGCCAACCTGGTGAATGAGGCAGGTTTGCCAGCTTCGACTTTCCGAACGGAAGAATAAGACTCTTTCTACGAAACTATTTACAATCCTAAAATATACAAGAAGTAGATGTGTCAAAACATGCATTTCACTTTCTTTTAGGCACGGATTACACGGATTTACACGATTTTTCTTCTTGATTAATCCGTGAAATCCGTGTAATTCCGTGCCTAAAATCTATCATTATGTCGGTTCCTTTTCGTTTTGACACACCTCCATCTCTTACAAAATCCGCCCACTCAAAAAGGCTTCGGCTATTTTCTCATACCCTTTCTCGTTCGGGTGGAGTCCGTCACTGAATAAAGAGGGGTCGATGCGCCCGTCTTCCTTGACAAGGAAAGGGGCAAGGTCCACATAAACCGCACCGGTATTCAGCAATTCTTTTTGCAGCTCGCTATTTATGTGACTGATTCGCTGCTCTTGCCCTCTTCTAGGCAAGATTCCTATCACGTGCAATTTGGCGGAAGGTTGCCTTTCACGCACAGCTTTTGCCACAAACAAGATTCCCTCCACGATTTCACGATCTGTATTAAACTGCAAATTATTGGTTCCAATCGACATGAAAATATCTTCGGCCTGATAGCCATCCAGCTCTCCATGATAAATGCGCCAAAGGGCGTTTTCTATCTTGTCCCAACCGAATCCCATATTGCGCACCTTTCTTCCTGCAAACAGCCGGTCCCATGCCCGCTTGCCCCGTTGCTTGTCGGCAAGTGGCTCGCCTGCCCAATAATGGATAATCGAGTTTCCGATAAGCACTGTCTCAGGCGGCACGTCACGGTTCAGTTTCAAGACCTCCTCGTGCCTTGCCTGCCAGTCGTAAGGGTCTCTTTTTTGTTTACGGGGAACGCAAGTGGTCACTTTCCCTTGATCCTCTTTTAATATTTCCCTGATTTTTCTCGCATAGCTGTCGGCGCATTGTTGCATACCCAAATCGCTGGGATGTACTCCTTCCACCATAGCGTCCATGGACAGCCCTATTTCTTCCTTGGTCAGGTAGTGGATGTCGGGCACTTGTTGCTGCATCAAGGTGTCATACACCTCTCGCAACCTACGATTGGCAGCCTTGTAGGAAGAAGCCGTGCGGTCTGAGGTGTATTCGTTGGTATATCCGCTGTGCTCTACCAGCAAGATGGGCGCGGCATTGCGGGCACGGAGTATCTTTACTCCGGCCAGCATACGTTCTACGATCACGGCAGTATCGGCGGCAATCATGTTGGGCATGCAGTCTATCACGTAGAGCCGCGCGTCTGTCTCAGCCAACAGTTCAAAGAGTTCTTTCTCCAGCTTGCCGCTTCCTGAAAAACCTAAGTTGACAACCGGATGCTGCAAGTCTCTGCCTATGATATTTGTCCAGGCCATGCCGGGACGTGAGGCACAGGCTCCTTGGGCAATGGAAGTGCCATAGACCACCAGCGGCTTTTCTGCGGAGACAGGAATGAAGTCGATGGATGCATCCTCCTTTATCCCGATTTCAAGAAAAGAGACCGAATTATAAAGAGGCAGGAACAGGCTATATTCATACCCCTTGTCCGACCCGTCTTCATAAGTAATTCCCCTATATGTATAAACAAGGGTATCGCCTAAAGAGTATTTGGCGGCACACCAACGGCTCCGGCCATTTCGGTCTGTGGCATACAGGTCAACGCCCGAAACACCGGTAGCAGGCATGTGCGCCATGCTGCGGCTTCCGTTTACCACATACCTCACTTTAATTTCCGGTGAGTCGGAGTAGAAAGCGATGGAAAGTCCCGCACTTTGCCGGGACAGCTCCCAGACAGCTTTAGTCACTTTCTCCTTCGCCTTCAGCGGAAGGCGGGCATAGGTTCCTTGCAGCTCTTGGTGCCAGGCCCTGCCGCGAACTACCGGAAGAGGCTGTTCCAACGGATTTACCCACTTCATCTGGGCCTCCATGCATAGAGTGCCTAAAAGGAAGAGCAGGAATGATAAGATTGTTTTCTTTTTCATCGGCTTGTCTTTTTATTTCAGAAATTTCTTTTGCGGTGAATATATCAGCCCTTCTACCGCATTTTCCCCGTCGGGAGTGACGAAGACCACCGTAAACATCCATTTCACCAACCGCACTTCGGGGGTTGTGAATTTGCCGACAGGCAGTTTCAGGAACACTTTGTTCCAACCCTTATCGAGATGGACTTTCAGGGGCGGGCGTGCCACACAGTTCTCGTTGCCCAAGGCGGTTTCGTTAGACTTCACCCGGTGCGTGGCACTCCATACCGGAGGCATTATCTCCGTGCCGTTCAGCCAAATGCGGCTGCCTTTGTAGTCCCATGTGCCCTGTCGGGGCGGCAAATCCATCTCCGATCGTCCGTAATTCTGGAACTCCGCCCACAGCCCCACTTCTTGCTCTTTGGGCGAATAGACCCACGTATAGGCGTATGCGGTATGGTTTTCCTGCGGGTCTTTGTAGAAGGCGGGAACCGATTTTCCCCACACGTGGCGCAGGTAGATGCCGGCTCCGACGACCTCGCGGGTCTTGTACTCCCGACCTTCGTAGAGGTAAGTCTCTTTCAGCTCCTCTTCCGGCGGGAATGCTTTCGCCAGGTCGCCTCCATTGGGGAACGCGTCTGTGATGTTCCACTTCACGTTGGTCTGTTTCACGTAAGCAAAAGGATACCCCTTGAAGGTATGCTCTTTGTGCCAAATCATGCGTCTTTCAAAGTCGGCGAAAACCTTGAACTCTTCCGTGTCCTCGCTCGGAAGGATGGTACCGTTTTTGTCGAAATACTCCGTTCCGCCTCCCAACCAGGCACGCTCCGCCATAGCCAGCATGTTGGGATAGAAGTTGTTCTCCAATATGATGTTGCGCTCCGGTTCCACCAGGCGGTCGTTCCAGATGGCGAGGATGGTTCCGGCCATGTCATCACTGCCTTGCTCCGTGTTGTAAATCTTGCTGTTGTACAGAGCGACGATGTCGCCGAACGTATCGAAGTGGTTCAGATAGTGGAAACGGGAGTCGATGGCGGGAATGCCCGGCTGCGCCTTTCCCCGGTAACTCCACAGATGGGTCATGTCTATCTCGCCCGGCTTGTAGTGCCAACCCGGATTCCAGGAAATTACCTTCTTGCCTTTGGAGCGGACAAAGGCCACCATCTCGGGCACGAAGTCCTTGTTGGTAAACTTCACCTCATCGGTGCCAATGTGCAGATAGGGCACATCAAACGTTTCGCACACCTCTTCCACCAGTAGCTTCAATATCTTCATGCCTTCAGGGCTTTGCATGTCGTGCCTGAAAGTGCGTATGAAGGCGGCGCTATGTCCCGGCATGTCAATTTCCGGAATCAGCGTCATTCCATGTTTTTTGCAAAAGTCCACCAGTTCGCGGGCTTCTTCCAGGGTGTAGTATTTGCCCGGCATGCGCGTGGTGTTCACGCTGTCGTTCAGCATCGGAAAGATTTTACTTTCCAGCCGCCACGATTGGTTTTCCGTCAGATGGAAGTGGAAGACATTGATTTTGAATCGAGAAAGCACCTCAATCTCCCGCTTCAGTTCCTCCACCGAGATGTAGCTGCGTCCCACGTCCTGCAGGAAACCGCGCACACGGAAGGCGGGCCAGTCGGTGATGGCGCACCCTTCAAAATGCAGTTTCTTTGCCCCGTCGCGTTGCAATTGCGCCAGTGTCTGCATGGCCCAATACACCCCTTGCTCGGTGGTCGCTTCCACGGTGATTTTCTTCGGTGCCACGGTCAACCGGTAAGCCTCCGCCTGATTCTGTACGGCCTCTTCAATAGAAGGGACCAGCTTTACTTCTATAAGTGCATTGGCACGCTCATTGACCTTGCCACCCCGCTCCGTCACAAAGTCTTCCCATTCGCCTTGCAGTACGGGAGTCGAAATTTTTACCGTTTCCGAATGAAAACTTTTCGCGGAGCGCGTAAACTTTTGCGGCCGGGGCAACAGGTGGCAGTCATCTGCCTGTACGACCGGCGAAACAGCCAGGCAGCATAGCAGGCTGAACAAGAAATGCAGTACATGTTTCATAATCTGAGATAAAGGATAATATATGATTTTTGGTTTCAAAAATAATCAAAATACACAGATTCTACAAAGAAACGGAAAACTTTTTCGTATTGTTTTCAGCATGCATTTCGTTCATTTTATGTGTGCAATCCGGTTCCGTTCGTTCATTTTTTGTGTTTTTTGCAGCATGTTTCATTCATTAAATGTGAGTAAGCGGTTGAATGATGGATAGACTTGCTATAAATGAATTGGTTAAGTGGAAATTTGATGATTATCCCCGACACGATTCTTTGTACTTTTCTTTATTATGTGTATTTTTACCGATGATAGAAATCTCGATTATGTGTAAAATAGGGCATCACTAAATTCTCGATTATGTGTAAATGTATGTAGGGTCTGCCCTCCACCGCATACGTGCTTCACGATAAGGATGTGAAAGAAAAGGACGGCATCTTGTATCTTCCGTTGTACATGACGCCATTGCTGTGACGGTTCTCGTCAACACGCCATACTTCATCGACTCTTTTAACTTTGGCATTGTTTGGCAACAACTTGAATCAGTCACATTTACCTCAAGAACAACCTTTATAAAAAGGAATGCCTTGTGGGGTTAAGTTAAAAATAATTCTCTTGTCATCCAGACTTTTACTATAACAAAAGCAATTAGTTGTAAAAATAGCATTTCTCCCCACAAACAGCTTATATAAAAAGTAAAGAGCCATATCACCACTCCGCACCGGAGTTTGATATGGCTCTTTTGTGTCATCTTAGTATAGACTTAATCAGTATTTTTGGTTGGATAATTAATTGTTTGTTTCAGCAACGGGTCGTAAGTCATCAACGAACGTTCAATGGGCCATAACACCTTGTAAGATTCTGTGGCATAATCCAACACGGCTTCCGGCTCCATGTCATCGTTGGCATAGGCTGCACTGGCAGAGAATACCAGAGGTCTCTTTGAAGCATCTTGCAAACGAAGCAGGTCGAACCAGCGCTTTCCTTCGCCGACAAACTCTTTGTCGCGCTCCTTTAGAATAGCCAATTCATTTTCCGCAAAGCTCTTGTCTTGATAAGCCACATTGCTGTCATAGTTTTCACCATAAGCACGTTGGCGAATCTGGTTGATGTAAGCGGCGCACGTACCGGTCAGTCCATTTTCAATTTCCGCCATCATCAATACTGCATCGGCATAACGGTAGAGGATGATATCCGGGTCAAAATAGTGCGTAGCATCTACATTCTGTCCAAAGAATTTCAGCATGTTGCAACCGAACAATCCGTCCGATTTCCGATAATACTCGAAGAATGTTCCGGCACGGCGGGAGTCGGCTTTGTCGAATGACTTAACGAGTGATTCTTTATACTCCTGGTTCAGCAGTCCTTCACCAAACAAATTCAGCTCATCGCCCAAATCGTTTCCGTCTTCATCCATCATGGCATTTCCGTTAAAGTTCAGGTAGTAGAAATAGCGGCGGAACCAGTCTTTGTCAACCTTTTCGTCCTTGTCGAAGTAGAGTGCCAGAATCACCTCATTATTGCGCAACTTTCCGCTATGTTGGAACAGGTTGGCAAAATCTGAAGAAAGCGTATAACCCGTCAGTTCGCCCAATGCGGATTTAGCGGTCTGCAAATCGGCAGTACCGGTAGCCGTATGCGGTTCCTTGCTGTCATCGGTTGTCACTTTGGCTGCCCACAAGTAAACTTCCGCTTTCAGCATCAGCGTAGCGTCTTTGGACCAATAATAGTAGTTAGGACGTTGCTTGGAAGTTTGCTTAAAGTTGTTGTACGATGTCTCCACATCCTTTTTGATTTGCTCCATCGTGGCTTTTGCCGTAGCTCTTTCCAGATACAGGTCAGGAGCGTTGACGCTTCCCGATGACACTTTCACTTCCAGTTCCAAAGGCACGCCTCCATAACTTCTATAAAGCCAGAAATAGTAATAAGCGCGCAAACCGTAAGCTATTCCCTTATAATAACTACGCGAATTGTCGTTCAAGAAGCCACATCCGTTTTCCAGATTCTCAATCATGTGGTTCACTTGCATGATGCGTCCATAGAAACCACCCCAATTGCTTTGCAACGGAGTATCTTCCGATATCTCGTTAACAATGTAATTAGGCACAGTGCTGGCACTTCCGCAACTATTCGTACGAGTGCTCATCGTTTCACCTCGGAATTCGCCATAATACATTGTGTTTTTGTATAAAGCTTCCCGCAAATCGTTGTGCAGACCTACCATGAATCCTTCCACCTGAGATTCGTTTTGCCAATAGTTTCCGGAGCCTGCATAATCTATCGGAGCCAAGTCCAAATTGTCACATGCCTGAAAGAACAGAGGCGCTGCTATCAAACATAGCATATAGAATATTTTTTTCATATCATGTACGTATTAAGAATTAGAAACTAACATTTAAGCCAAACACGAAGGAGCGCGGGATGGAATAACCACCATAAGAATCTGCTCCATACTCCGGAGAATGCATAGTCTTGGCAGCCGTCAGATAGCCCAAGTTCTGTGCAGTCACTGAGAGTTCGCAGCTCTTCAGTCCGACTTTTGAAATCCATTTTGCCGGCATGTTATAGTTCAAAGTAATTTCACGGAATGCCAGATAATCACCTTTGTAAACAAACAAGCTGTTGTTGCTACGGCAATAGTTACGCTTACCAAACTGGTCAGCCCATACGTATGTAGGATATTTGGCATTCGGGTTCTCCGGTGTCCAGCTGTCCTTGCTCAAATCAATCGTATTGTACGTACCTTGTGCGCCACCCATAATCCACGGGGTCTTGTTATCAATTACCGTGTGTCCCAAAGCATAGTCCATACGAGTAATCAGCGACAGGTCTTTCCATCCAAGAGTCAACGTGACACCGCCGGTTACTTTAGGCAGGCTGTTACCCAACTTCACTCTGTCGTAATTGTCTATCACGCCATCGCCGTTGACATCTTTCCACTTCACGTCACCCGGCTGGATAGGCAGATAACCACCGGCACCGGTGTTCTTCTTTTCCGCATCCGACAGGGCATTCCATGCATCAGGCCCCAACAGGGTAATCTGACGACCGTTATTGTTCGGAGAAGAGATATCCCTCAAGTTTCCGGGGATTTCATCATAGCTCTTATAGATGCCTTCCGCCTTGAAGCCGTAGATGTCGCCGTAGGATTGTCCTTCCTGCTGTCCGCCTACCCAAATCAGTTCACCTGCACTGTTGTACACCTGGAACACATCTCTACGGTTGTTGGGCTGACCGTTATAGGGCAATGAGATAATTTTGTTTTTGTTCCATGACAAGTTGGCGTTGACATTGAACTTCCAGTCTTTCGTATCGACAAGACGCGCATTCAGGTCAATCTCCAAACCCCGGTTCTGCAATTCACCGTTATTGGTGGTCCAGTTTGTAACACCAGAGTGAGAGGGCAACGTAATGGATGCCAATTTGTCTTTGGTACGGCGGTTGTAGAACGTGAGGTTAGCCATGTAGCGGTTTTCCAGGAATCCCAGGTCGAGGCCGACTTCAAAAGTATGCGATTTCTCCCACTTCAATCCCGGGTTGGGCAATGTGGTCAGCAAGTTGCCGATGGCAGCCTGATACTGCTTCACTCCATAAGCGCCCTGCAAGCCATAAGCACTGATGCCCGATACGTTACCATTCAAACCGTAGCTGGCACGCAGCTTACCAAAAGAAAGCACATTCTGCAACGGTTCCATGAATTTCTCCTTGTTGAAAGCCCAACCAGCAGACACACCAGGGAAGAAGCCCCAACGATTGTCGCCCAACAGCTTGGAGTAACCATCGCGACGCATCACGATTGATATCAGATACTTGCTCATGAAGTCGTAGTTCACACGCCCGAAGAAGGACATGATGCGCTGGCGTTCGTGCCAGGAGTCAATTTCACGGCCTTCGGTCTGTGTCAGTCCCAAATCACCGAAATCGGCCGTGGGCGCTCCGTAACCATAAGCATCAAATCCAGTGCGGTAAGAATCGTAATACTCCATACCCAGCATGGCTGATACGTAGTGTTCTTCAGTCAGTTGCTTGTTATAATTCAATACAGCATTGTAGGTCTGGTCGCGATAGCGGTCTTTGGATGCATAGGCCTTGTGGGTTTTGTCAATTGTACCGATACGGGTATAAATATCCTTATTGAAATAGTCTCTGAATGTATCGAACAGATAGAGAGTTCCGCTGATTTTCAAGTCCAGTCCATCCAGAATGTCGATGATAAATGTCTGGTTCAAGTTCAGCTTGTTGCTGTTGTTGTCACGCTGGTAAGACGGAAGATTGACATCGGCAATCGTATCAGACAAGTCCCAACGCACACCATACAACCAGTCACCGTTTTCGTTTGTACCACGGAAAGTGGGCGGCAAACTCAACGCGCGGCTGAAGTAGTATTGCATATCCATCGTGTTCGTGATTCCGTCGCCATTACGTGCATCATAAATGTCGAACCATTTGGAGTCGGTAAAAGAGACCGAGCTCTTGGAGGTCAACCACGGACGAATCTTGTAATCGGCATTCAAGGTAGCCGAGAAACGTTTGTACCAGTTGCCTTTGGCATTACCTTTGGTATCGTTGTAACCCAAGTTCAGGTAGTAGTTTCCTTTATCGTTACCTCCCGTCAGGCTGACGTTGTAGTCTTGATTCAAGGCATTGTTTTCAATGTTGGTATCTTCCAAGCTGAATTCCTTGAAGATAATCTCGTCGCCATACACAGGGTCGGTCATGGTCCGCCATCCTTGCTTGAGCAGGAAAGCCAAATCGCTTGTGTACTTCATAGGACTCCATACAGCATTGCCATTCTGGTTTCCATCGGCCACACTGCCATCCGGGTTGTAATAAACGTTGCCCGTACCGTAAGGCTGTGCGGCATTCAGTGTACTCATATCGGTAGATCCGTAATACTTGCCGTCAACCTGTACGAATTGTGCGGCATTCTGCACAGCCTTGCGGAACCAATACAAATAGTCACGCGCATTCAGAAAATTGTAGTTGTTTCTAAACTGATTAATACCAATCTTGGCCTTGAACCTGATTTCGCTGAATCCTTCCTTACCCCGTTTGGTCGTCACCAGGATAACGCCATTGTTGGCACGCGCACCGTAGATAGCCGTTGCACCGGCATCCTTCATCACCTCCATGGACTCAATGTCTTCGGGGTTGATATCGGCCAAACTACTGCGCACCTGTCCGTCAACAATTACCAGCGGAGAACCCGAACCATCCAGATTAGTACCACCGCGAAGCACCATGGTAGGCACATCGTTCGGATTACCGGAAGTCTGCTGAACCCGCAAGCCAGAAACTGCACCGGACAATGCCTTGGCGGGATTCGTATGCGAACCGGTTGTCAGCACGTCCTCCTTAACCTTAGAGATGGAGTTCGTTACCTTAGAGCGAAGCTGTTTGCCACCATAAGCAGTAATCACAACCTCTTCCAGCAATTCGGAATCTTCTTCTAACGTAACGTTGAACGGTTTTCCTTTCCAAACCAGTTCCACCGTCTTGTATCCCACGAAGGAAATCTGAATGATATCACCATCCTTCACGCCGGACAGAGAGAAGTTACCGTCGATGTCGGTAATCACACCATTCGTAGTTCCCTTTACTACTACAGAGGCGCCAATGACAGGGCCAAAAGCATCATTGACCACACCCTTGCAAACACCACTTTGTTGTGTGGCACGTACCCCGCTCACATCAGGGGTTGCAGCATACGCCATCCCCGTCGGAGCTCCCAACAGGAGTAGCATCATGCTGACTGTTCTGAATCGTTTAAGCATAATAATGTAAAATTTAAGGTTTATAATAAATACCTAATTTCTCCATTCTCATATATATTAATGATAATAATGAGCGCATTATATCATAAAACACCAAGTTCCACCAGAACTTTGTCCTTTTAGAATGTCGTGCGGAGTAGTAAATGCCCGGGGGCATCCGGCACTTGAAGCGATGAGGCGTTGTCCTATTTTTTCTCTTTGTCTTTTTTATGCATTACTTTATTCCTATTAAAGTGTTACTTTATTGGCATTAAAGTACAGCTTTATCAGCGTTAAAGTTTTACTTTATACCCACTAAAGTGACACTTTAAAAAGGATAAAGAATAAATAAAGTGCGATATATCTGATTTACAATATATTATATAGTATAAATATTAACTATCGTATGCCATCACTCTACATATCGGATGCTCCTCTTTTTTTGATTTTATCCGTGAATTCTGTAGCAACTATTTACCTGGCATAACATGTATGACACATTTATTTTCAATGTAGAGGGAGGTGTGTCAAAACGAAAAGAATCGACATAATGATAGATTTAGGCACGGCATTACACGGATTTCACGGATTAATAAAGAAGAAAAACGTGTAATCCGTGCCTAAAAGAAAGTGAAATGCATGTTTTGACACATCTGCGGAATGGCGGCAGACAGCATGTGAGTGGGCGGCTGCACCAAGGTACATCCCTACAAGCAGTTGAACTCCAATCGGGTAAATGGTTGAACAATTCCGATTCCGGACCTAAAATCACAACTCAAGTTTCGCAAGTTCTTGAACTTGCTTTCGTTTATGCAAGATTATAACATACAGCGTATCATTCTTGCGATTGGGGCCATTACGGAGCAAAGTATAGAAGCCGGAAAGACATTGATTATTCTTGATGAAATTCAAGAGGCACCACGCGGGTTGTCGGTCTTAAAATATTTTTGCGAAAAAGCCCCCCAATATCATGTAGCAGTTGCAGGCTCATTATTGGGCATAGCTATGCACAAGGGTGAATCGTTTCCTGTTGGCAAAGTGGATATTCTGCACATCTATCCCATGACATTTGATGAATTTTTGTTGGCAAATGGTAAAAAGCAAATGGTTGATATTCTTCATTCCAAAGATTGGACAACGGTAAAACTTCTTAAAAGCAAATACATCAAACTGCTACGCGAATATTACTTTGTAGGGGGGATGCCCGAAGCTGTCAGAAAGTTTATTGAAACCAATGATGCCGTAAAAGTGAGAAAAATCCAAAAAGATATTCTTTATACCTATCAAAAAGACATATCGAAGCATGTACCTGTTGCGGAAGCTAACCGCATTAGTATGGTATGGCAATCTATGCCTTCACAATTAGTGAAAGAGAATAAAAAATTCATCTATGGCGTAGCAAAACCGGGAGGTAGGGCGAAAGAGTTTGAAGTTGCTATTCAATGGCTGATGGATGCTGGTTTGGTTTATAAGGCGGAAAGGGTGAGCGAGGCTAAGATGCCTTTAAAATTCTATGTGAATATATCCAATTTCAAACTTTTTCTTTTAGATTGCGGTTTATTAGGTGCTATGAGTGAGACACCCCCTGAAAAACTATTGATTGCCGAGAATGGGATGGAGGAATCAAAGGGGGCTTTCACGGAGAATTACGTAATGAGTCAATTAGTGGCTACGCACGACACTTCGGTGTTCTATTATGCCAATGATGCAAAGCTGGAGATTGACTTTTTGATTCAACACGGTAGTGAAATTGTTCCGATTGAAGCAAAGACAGAAGAGAACCTTCGTTCCAAATCACTTTCCATTTTTGTGAACTCCCATCCGGGAATGCATGGGTTGCGATTCTCCATGTCTGATTATCGAAGGCAAGATTGGATGACCAATGTCCCCCTTTATGCCTTATCTACTTATTTTAAAGACCCTGTTTAATTGGGAGCGTCATTCTTTTGAGGTTCATCCTTGATATCCTTCTGCATGCCTCCTCTCAAGGATTGCAGAATCACAAATGTTTACACGCTACATCTGCTTCCGGAAAATACCGTCACTCTCTGCTTCTTCGGGACGCGTCTTGTCAGGGTCTTATCTGCTTCGTAGTTTCTTCGGTGTTTCTTCGGACGTTCTTCGGACATTCTTCGGTCCTAGGGAGTGGAGTTTGTCCG
>NZ_JAICZW010000013.1 GCF_029057325.1 Bacteroides sp.
TAATACGTTTTAAAGGTTGATACCTTATTAGCTTTAAGTTATTCAATCAAAGTGTCAACGAATGACGTTGCAAATATAGGGAAACTTTTCAATCCTCAGCGCCGCTTCGCCATTTTTTTATTTTATTAATACTAAAACGTCAGGTTTCCCCTCTTCATACAAAGCCATCCGGCGTTCGGTTCTCCTCCCTCATGGCATGGAGTCCGGCATAGCGGTCGAGAGACAAGAAGAATCGGAGAATAAAGCAAGCATTGACCGGCACAATTTGTGGGAGAAGCACGGCTTTTATATCTAAGGGAGTTAGAGGAGTTTAAAGTCGTAAATATTTACATAATTCATTTTCCTCCCGGAAATTCCGCCACACGCTGTCCTTCCCGCCCGCATCTTGTCCGGTCCTTTTCTGCTTCGTAGTTTCTTCGGTGTTTCTTCGGACGTTCTTCGGACATTCTTCGGTCCTAGGGAGTGGAGTTTGTCCGAAGAACGTCCGAAGCCGAATAGGCCCTGGTAGGGGTGGGATAAGATGCAGGCAGGAAGAACCGAGAAAAAAGCAGGAAAGAGCAAGTTCTTCCACCGGCACGTTCCGGTTGCGGAAAGAGGAAGGAAAACATTTTACATTCAGAAAAACACGAAGAAACGATGGAGGCGACAAACGAAGGTTTTCCCATAAAAAACGGTCGTAAGACTGCAACCGGCACCTCCTCTCAGGACGTAAAACTGCGCAATCCGCCGCATAATAGCGCAAATGCGTACGAAAGCAAAAAAAACGGGCACAAAACGTTTCTTTTTGCCCTGATTTCTATTACTTTTGTGTCTTGAAACCCATTAAATAGCAGAAACCATGCTCAGCAAGTTTAAATTGAACCAGCTATACTTCAAGGACACGCAGTTTGCCAACCTGATGACACGCCGCATCTTCAATATCCTCTTGATAGCCAACCCATACGACGCCTTCATGCTTGAAGACGACGGCCGCATCGACGAAAAGATATTCAACGAATACACCTCGCTCTCCTTGCGCTACCCGCCCCGTTTCACCCAAGCCACCACCTGCGAAGAGGCTTTGGCGCAGCTTTCCACCATCTCGTTCGACCTCATCATCTGCATGCCGGGCACGGGCGACAACGACAGCTTCGACGTGGCGCGCCACATCAAAAGCCTGTATGAGCAGATTCCGATGGTGATACTGACCCCTTTCAGCCACGGCATCACCAAACGCATCGCGCATGAAGACCTCAGTCCCTTCGAATACGTGTTCTGCTGGCTGGGAAACACCGACCTGCTGGTATCCATCATCAAGCTGATAGAGGACAAGATGAACCTGGAGCACGACGTGAACGAAGTGGGCGTGCAGCTCATCCTGCTGGTGGAAGACGGCATCCGCTTCTACTCCTCCATCCTGCCCAACCTCTACAAGTTCGTACTGAAGCAGAGCCAGGAGTTCTCTACCGAAGCGCTGAACGCCCACCAACGCACGCTGCGTATGCGCGGACGGCCCAAGATAGTGCTGGCACGTACGTATGAAGAGGCCATCGGACTCTACGGGAAATACAAGAACAACATACTGGGAGTCATCACCGACGTGCGCTTCCCCCGCGTGGAGCGGGGCGAGAAAGACGGCCTGGCAGGCATCAAGCTGTGTGCCGCCATCCGCAAGGAAGACCCGTTCGTGCCCCTCATCATCCAGTCCAGCGAATCGGACAACGTGGCGTATGCCGCCAAGTACGAGGCCGCCTTCATCGACAAGAACTCCAAGAAGATGGATGTGGACCTGCGCCGCATCGTCATGGAGAACTTCGGCTTCGGCGATTTCATCTTCCGCAACCCGGAGACGCGGGAAGAGATAGCGAGGGTGAAAAACCTGAAGGAACTGCAGAACATCCTGTTCGCCATTCCCGCCGAGTCCTTCCTCTACCACATCAGCCACAACCACGTCAGCCGCTGGCTCTACTCGCGTGCCATGTTTCCCGTGGCCGAGTTCCTGCGTCCCATCACGTGGAACAGCCTGCAGGACGTGGATGCCCACCGCCGCATCATCTTCGAGGCCATCGTGAAATACCGCAAGATGAAGAACCAGGGCGTGGTGGCCATCTTCAAGCGCGACCGCTTCGACCGCTACTCCAACTTCGCCCGCATCGGCGACGGCTCGCTGGGAGGCAAAGGGCGCGGACTGGCCTTCATCGACAACCTGGTGAAGCGTCATCCCGAGTTCGAGGAGTTCGAGAACGCCCGTGTCGCCATCCCCAAGACCATCGTGCTCTGCACCGACGTGTTCGACGAGTTCATGGAAACGAACAACCTCTATCAGGTGGCCCTGTCGGATGTGGACGACGACGTCATCCTGCGCTACTTCCTCAAGGCAAAACTGCCCGACCGGCTGGTGGAAGACTTCTTCACCTTCTTCGACGTGGTGAAGTCGCCCATCGCCATCCGCTCCTCCTCGCTGCTGGAAGACTCGCACTACCAGCCCTTTGCCGGTATCTACAACACCTACATGATTCCCTACCTGGACGACAAGTACGAGATGCTGCGCATGCTGAGCGATGCCATCAAGGGCGTGTATGCCTCGGTCTATTTCCGCGATTCGAAGGCCTACATGCAGGCCACCAGCAACGTCATCGACCAGGAGAAGATGGCGGTCATCCTGCAAGAAGTGGTGGGCAACCAGTATGGCGACCGCTACTACCCCAGCATGTCGGGCGTGGCCCGCTCGCTCAACTACTACCCCTTAGGCGACGAGAAGGCCGAAGAGGGCACCGTGAACCTCGCCCTGGGACTGGGCAAATACATCGTGGACGGCGGCATGACGCTCCGCTTCTCACCCTACCACCCCAACAAGGTGCTACAGACCAGCGAGATGGAGATTGCCCTGAAGGAGACCCAGACCCGCTTCTACGCCCTCGACCTGCGCAACGCCGGACACGACTTCTCCATCGACGACGGCTTCAACCTGCTGAAACTGCACGTCAAGGAGGCCGAAAAGGATGGGGCGCTGAACTACATCGCCTCCACCTATGACCCCTACGACCAGATCATCCGCGACGGGCTCTATCCCGGCGGACGCAAGGTCATCACCTTCGCCAACATCCTGCAACACGACGTGTTCCCCCTGCCCCGCATCCTGCAACTGGCCCTGAAATACGGGCAAGAGGAGATGCGCCGCCCCGTGGAGATAGAGTTCGCCGCCAACCTGAGCCGCGAGAAGGACAAGACAGGCACCTTCTACCTGCTGCAAATCCGCCCGATAGTAGATACGAAAGAGGTATTGGACGAAGACCTGACCACCATCCCCGACGACCAGGTGCTGCTCCGCTCCAACAACTCGCTGGGACATGGCATCATGAACGAACTCTACGACATCGTCTATGTGAAGACCGACGACTATAGCGCCTCCCACAACCAGGAGATAGCCTGGGAGATAGAGAAGCTGAACCAGCAATTCCTGGACGAGGGAAAGAACTACGTGCTGGTAGGCCCCGGACGCTGGGGCAGCAGCGACACCTGGCTCGGCATCCCCGTGAAGTGGCCCCACATCAGTGCCGCCCGCATCATCGTGGAAGCCGGGCTGACCAACTACCGGGTGGACCCCAGCCAGGGCACGCACTTCTTCCAGAACCTGACCTCCTTCGGCGTGGGCTACTTCACCATCAACGCCTTCATGAACGACGGGATATATAATCAGGAGTTCCTGAACGCACAGCCCGCCCTGCACGAGACCAAATACTTGCGACACGTGCACTTCGACCGGCCGCTCATCGTCAAGATGGACGGGAAGAAGAAGCTGGGGGTGGTGCTGAGGCCGGAAGTCCATCGTTAAACAAATAAAAGAGATTACAACATGTCAAACCATACAACCACCCCCGAAGCCGACCGCATCCACTTCGCCGTACTGGCCATAGAAGCCGGGGCAAAGAAGTTGGGAATCTCTCCCGCCGAAATGCAGAAAAGGCTGGAGAAACAAGACCTCTTCAGGAAACGAATCCTGAAGTTTTACGACTTACTGCATACACAAAGCATAGACTGGGTAGCCGATGACATCACGGAAACCCTGCAAAACCGGGAAGCAGCCGACCGCACTTCCACGGAGAAAGGAGAAAGCGCATGATTACCCTCTACCACGGCTCCCCCTTCCGTGTGCCCGCCCCGCTGGTCAGCGCAGGAAGAAAGAACCTCGATTTCGGACAGGGATTCTACCTCACCCGCCTCCGCGAACAGGCAGAGGCATGGGCTATCATCCTGAGTAGCCGCCAAAAAGGGAGCCATCCCCTTGAAGCGTGGCTCAACATCTACGAATTCGACCTTGAAGGCACCCTTACCGACGGTTACCGCCTGCATCACGTGGGCAGCCATCCCATCACCCTCGAAGAGAAAGGAGGCATCCTATGAACGAAATCCTGCTTTGGCGCAAGATAGCCCGAATCATCTTGCTGCTTGCCGAACGGCTTGACATAAAGCCGGAGCGTGCCCTCAGCATATTCTACGGCAACGATGTATGCACCATGCTCCACACCCCCCGCTACGGGCTTCACCTGATGAGCGATGCCTATATCGTGGACGAAATCATGCTGGAACTTCAGCAGAAACAGGAATAAAACTCCCCCTCGACAAACCATACAACCTCATGAGAACCATCACCCCCAACTCCCCCCTTGCCTGGCTGCTCGCCGCCCGTCCCAAGACACTGACGGGCGCCATCATCCCCGTGCTGCTGGGCAGCGCCCTCGCCTTCGGCGACGGGCAGTTCAAGAGTACGCCCGCCCTGCTATGCGCGCTCTTCGCCTGCTCCATGCAGATAGCCGCCAACTTCATCAACGACCTCTTCGACTTCCTGAAAGGAGCCGACCGCGAAGACCGCCTGGGGCCGCAGCGCGCCTGTGCCGAAGGCTGGATTACGCCCCGTGCCATGCGACGGGGCATCGGGCTGACGCTGCTGCTCTCCTGCTTCGCCGGATTGGGCGTGCTGTTCAGCGTCCGGGGGCAACTGCCCTATGGAGGCTGGGAACTGGTGGCACTGGGAACGGTGTGCATCCTGTTCGCCTTCCTCTATACCACACTGCTCTCCTACCGGGGATGGGGCGACGTGCTGGTGCTGGTGTTTTTCGGCTTCGTGCCCGTGGGCGGCACCTACTATGTGCAGGCACTTGCACTGAACATGGATGTAGCGGTTCTGTCGCTTGTCAGCGGGCTCACCATCGACTGCCTGCTGATGGTGAACAACTACCGCGACCGCGAGCAAGATGCCGTGAGCGGCAAGCGCACACTGGTGGTACGCTACGGCAAGAGGTTCGGTGAAAACATGTATTTGGCATTAGGCATCGCCGCCACGCTGCTCTGCCTGTGGTTTGTCCACACGGGCAGGCTGACCCCGACGGAGTTCCTCTGGGCACCCTGCGTTTACCTCTGCCTGCACGCGCTGACCTGGCGACGGATGGTGCGGATAGGTAGCGGCAAGGAGCTGAACAGCATTCTGGGCGAGACCTCGCGCAACATGCTGTTGCTGGGAGTGTTGCTGGCGGTGGCGATGGCGTGATGCTCCTGTTTAACGGCTTTTCCGATAAAACCGCTTTTCGCCGCCGTACCACAATTCAAGCTTGCAATTCATTGATATGTTGCATTATGAAGGTTAATCTTTGTATTATGACACATTTCTTTAAAAAAAGCATGTAACTTTACCCCATTATCTATAAGAAGTAACCAGTATGCAATTAAACGAACTCCACATACAGAACTTTCGTTGTTTCCATGATTACCGAATTTCGTTTGCGCCAGGAGTGACCGTGTTATTTGGCAAGAATGGCTCAGGCAAGACAACGCTGATTCACGCCATACACAAGGCTCTTAGTTTTGCTTTCAAGCGAGAGAAGGAAGAGAAGGATAACAATGCACTCAACCTTGGAGCAGGTTTCTCCGACCTAAAACCACGCAACTATAATAAAGATGAAGATTTGGTAAGAGACCCCAAGACCGGGCTTCCTTATCCCATGGTAAATATTCACGCGAATGCCACATTTGAAGGCACTGTGCTTGATTGGGACATGTATGCTTCCACTTCAACCTTCAAGATACAAGAAAGCAAATTTGCAGAGGCATTTTCTCTATTGAAAAACCGCATCAAAGAGACAGGCAAACTGCCTATGTTCGCATACTTCTCAGACGGATTCCCTCATGTCATCAAAAAGACAGAACTCAGCGAGACAGAGATGTCCCTTCGAAATCTTGGCTACCTCGGTTGGGATGAAGAAACAGCCTATTCCGACCTTTGGATAAACCGTCTTTCCAAGATTTGGACATTGTGGGACAGAGCAAACCGCGCCATCGCCCATGAGGAATCGGCATTGCGAAATTGCGAGATATTCAAAGCACAAAATATAATAAATGGCACCGAATATGAAGAGGATATAAGACTGCACCAAGCACGCCTTGAGAATGCAAAGCGCGAAAAAGCCCGTTATGACAATGAGATTCAAGCAATTCAGAACTGCTTGGTTAAATTTTCTAAGGGCGACAAAAACATAGAAGTAACAGATTTCTTTGTCAGCGTCTATGAAGAGAGTGGACTTTGCCTCCAGACACGCGACGGAATGAACCCTCCGTTCCTCAATCTTCCAGCAGGCTACAAACGTCTTTTCTTTATGGTGCTCGACATCGCCTATCGCTCGTTCCTGCTGAGCAATGGCATCACGACCGACCTTCCCGGCATTGTGATTATAGACGAAATAGACCTTCATCTCCATCCGGAACTGGAGCAATCGATTCTTTCCCGACTCCAAAAGGCATTCCCAAGTGTGCAGTTCATCATCAGTACGCACTCTCCATTAGTCCTTTCCGGAGTAGAGAATAAACCTGAAAATATTGTGTATAACATGCATGTCGAGAACAATGTGCGTACATTTAGTGTCCACCGCACATACGGCATTGATGCCAATAGTCTTATGGTAGAAAACATGGAGGCTGCCAACCGTACAGAAGCCGTTATGTCGAAAATACAAGATATCGAAGCATGCGTGTCTGCAAAAGAACTCTCCAAGGCAGAGGCTCTACTTTCAGAGCTTGAATCGGAAACCGATCGCACACAACCGGAGCTTGTGCGTCTTCGCGCTATCATTAACCGTTTAGCAATCATAGGCAAATGAGGCTCATAACCAAAAACTTCACAACATCAGTCGCTATTCGCCATCAGCAAGAACTGCAAGCTCAGAGACTTGACGAGCAGAGCCTTCTCGACCCCAATGTACACTCCGGGCTTAGTGGAAAAAGACTTTGGAAAATGGTGAGAGACATAAAGGTTATTCCTCATTTGTGGGAGCTCAAGCATCAAATGTACGAGGAACAGGGCGGATTATGCTGTTATTGCGGATTGCGCATATTCAAAGACTCCGAAGGCAGGAAACAATCCGTAGAACATATCATTCCTAAAGGTATCCAGCGCGAACTGGTGGGCGAATACAAGAATCTCTTGCTTTCGTGCAGCACTACCGAAGATGATGCAATCCTCATGGAAGCCGACACCTTATCTGAAGACTTGCATTCGGCAGCGGATGCAGGCTCCGGACAGCCTTCCCCACCCTACAACTGCTTCCTGAACTCTGTAGGCGACATGCCCGCCTTCTGCCTGAAGAACCGCGCGAAGTGGTTGGGATAGGTGAAACCCAGCCGCAGGGCGACATCGTTCACCGTCAGCTCGCCGTCGGCAAGCATCGACTTGGCCCGTTCCAGCAGTTTCTCCTGCAGGAAGACCTGAGGCGTCACCCCCATCTCACGGCGCAGAAGGTCTCCGAAGTAGCTCGGTGTCAGGTGAAACTGCTCGGCACACCACGCCACGGTGGGTGGTCCCTGCCGACGAGCCGGCTCACCG
This sequence comes from Bacteroides sp., assembly GCF_029057325.1. Classification (GTDB taxonomy): domain Bacteria; phylum Bacteroidota; class Bacteroidia; order Bacteroidales; family Bacteroidaceae; genus Bacteroides. The sequence continues at coordinate 7,853 of NZ_JAICZW010000013.1, forward strand.
CTTCCGCCCCAGTAGCCGTCGAGCAACGCTTCCAGACGGCGCACGAGGTCGGACGGGTGCATGGCGCGTGTGTCGAACTGGCGCTCGTAGAAGCGGCGGCAGAAGGTGAGCATCTGGCCGATGCCCAGACGGAGCATGTGGCTGGTGAACTCGTCGTCGGGCGCACGCAGCTCGGTGCTGATGTTGTTAAAGCAGTTCACGATGACCCGGCGCTCCACGTCGTACAGTTCCAAGGCATCGGCCACCTTGTAGTCGAAGAAGTTGAACATGTAGAAGTCGCGGCCCAGCCCTGTGCCGTTCAGCAGCTCGGGACGGAAAGCGAGCATCAGCCCGTGGGGGCGCACCCGAGGATTGAGGTTCATCGACACCACGTCGCCGGGCTTCATGGTGAACATCGTCCCGGAACGGTAGTGCATGCAGGTGTCGCGCAACACCAGTTCGCCGAAGTCCACCTCCATCAGCACCACGCAGTACATGCCGAAGTCCGTCGGGTCGAACAGCGAGAGGTCGGCGTCCTGCAAACGGCCCACACTGACCAGCGGATGGTAGGTGGGCTGATGAAAATAGTGGTTGAATCGGTCTATGTTTTCTATCGTTTCTACCTTTTTATACATTAATCTTCTTTAATTTTGGTACAAATATAGGTTGATTATGGGTCTTATCCGTAATATCGGTAGGTAATTTAGGTATGCCAATAGAAAGAACGATAAAAAAGGTAGATTTTGCCGCAATATGTGTCCGTATGCGCATCGGCCTTTGCGTATCTTTGCGAAAAAGTCGAACTAAAAAAACAAGAATATGGCTGTAAAATTCTACAAGAGCGAGAACCAGGTTCCGCTCGAGATGCACAAAGTGCGCATGATTCAGAAGCTCTCGCTGCTGCCCGTTGAAGAGCGCCTGAAGAAGATACAAGCGGCAGGCAACAACACCTTCCTGTTGCAGAACAAAGATATCTACCTCGATATGCTGACCGACTCGGGCGTAAACGGCATGTCCGACCTCCAGTTTGCTTCCATGATGCACGCCGACGATTCCTACGCCGGTTCGGAGACCTTCAACCGCGTGAAGGCGGCAGTAAAGGAGGTGTTCGGCACTGACAACGTGCTGCCCGCCCATCAGGGACGCGCCTGTGAGAACATCCTGGCCGAGGCGTTCGTGAAGCCCGGCATGGTGGCGCTGATGAACTTCCACTTCACCACTACCAAGGCACACATCACCCGCGTGGGCGGCTCGGTGGAGGAACTGATTGACTCGAAAGGCCTGCTTCCGCAAAGTAACGACCCCTTCAAGGGCAACTTTAACCTGGAGAATCTGCGTAGCCGCATCGCCGAAATCGGTCCCGAAAAGGTGGCGTTCGTCCGCGTGGAATCGGGCACGAACCTCATCGGCGGCCAGCCCGTGTCATTGGAGAACATGCTCGCCGTGACCGACATCTGCCACGACATGGGCGTGAAGTCCGTCCTCGACGCCTCGCTCTTGCAGGACAACGTCTATTTTATGAAGACCCGCGAGGCGCGCTGCAAGTATATGGACACCAAGGATATCTACCACCTTCTTGCCGACCATTTCGACATCATCTATTTCTCCGCCCGCAAGTTGGGCTTTGCCAAAGGCGGTATCATCACTTCGAAAGATCCCAAATATACCCGCAGCATGATGGAGTACATCCCCCTCTACGAGGGCTTCCTCACCTACGGAGGCATCGATGTGCGCACCATGGAGGCGATGGCGCAGGGACTGTACGAGTCGCTTGACATGGAGTACATCAACCAAGGTCCTGAATTCATCAACTACCTGGCCAAGGAGCTGACCGACTACGGCGTCCCCGTCATCCTGCCTGCCGGAGGATTGGGCTGCCACCTGGATGCAGGAGCCTTCTGCCCCGACGTGCCCCACGGACAATATCCCGCCGGAGCCGTGGCTGCCGCCATGTACATAGCCGGAGGCATACGCGGTATGGAGCGCGGCACCTTGTCGGAACAGCGCAACCCGGACGGGTCGGAGCCTTACGCCGAACTGGAGCTGCTACGCCTCGCCGTTCCGCGCCGTGTCTATACACTGTCGCAACTGAAGTATGTGGCTGACCGCGTGAAGTGGCTGTGGGACAACCGCTCGCTCATTGGCGGACTGGAGTGGGTGGAAGAGCCCTCCGTGCTCCGCTTCTTCTTCGGTCGCTTGAAGGAAATCGACTACTGGCAGGAACGGCTGGCTGAGAAGTACCGCAAAGACTTCGGGGATAGCCTGTAAGGCCACGCCTACATAAAAAAGGAGAGTGTACCATAATAAATCTTGTAACAGATCTTGGTACACTCTCCTTTTTTATCCCGACGGGGAAATCGTCTATCGCGCTCCGTACATCCGCTCGTAGTACTTCTGATAATCGCCACTGGTCACTTCTTCCACCCAGGATTGATTGTTCAAATACCATTCGATGGTCTTGACAATGCCCACCTCAAACTTCGTTTCGGGATACCAACCTAAGGCGTTCGTAATCTTTGTGGGATCGATGGCATAACGCTGGTCGTGTCCCAGACGGTCTTTGACAAAGGTAATCAAATCCTCGTTTATCCAACTGATGTCAATCCGGCCGTCGGCATCCTTCACCTGCTTCTTCAAGACAGCACGGTATTCGGTCTTCTCTTCCATCAAGCGGCGGATGGTGGAAATGGTCAGCTTCACAATTTCCAGATTGGTCTTTTCGTTGTGACCACCCACATTATATACTTCGCCTTCCACTCCCTGACGAACCACGAGATCGATGGCTTTGCAGTGGTCTTCCACATAGAGCCAGTCGCGCACGTTGCTTCCGTCACCATAGACGGGAAGTTTTTTGCCCTCGAGGATATTCTTGATGATGAGCGGGATGAGCTTCTCGGGAAAATGGTAAGGACCGTAGTTGTTGGAGCAGCGGGTGATGGTAACAGGCATTTTGTAAGTGTCGTGATAGGCCATCACCACCATGTCGGCACTGGTCTTGCTGGCGCTGTAGGGACTGTGGGGGCAGAGCGGAGTCTGCTCCGTAAAGTAACCCTCGGCACCCAGCGAGCCATAAACCTCATCGGTAGAGACCTGATGGTAGCGGACCCCTTCGCGCCAAGTAGGATAACCGGACGCATCCTTCCCGGTGACCCAGGCACGGCGGGCGGCATCCAGCAGGTTTTGCGTCCCCAGAATGTTGGTGATAAGGAAGAGTTGAGGGTTCTCGATGCTGCGGTCCACATGGCTCTCGGCAGCAAAGTTCACCACATAGTCGAACTTATATTTGGCAAAAAGTTCATCGGCAAGGGCGCGGTCGCAGATATCACCTTTAACAAAAAAACAACGGGTATCGTCAATATCCCGGGCAATGGTTCCCAGATTGCCTGCGTATGTCAGTGCATCGAGCACCACCACACGAATGTCCGCATGTTTCGCGAGAATATACTTGATATAGTTGGCACCGATAAATCCGGCGGCGCCTGTTACGAGATAAGTCTTCATTAGATTTATAATTTATAGATTTATGATTTATAACCTGTTGGCGGGATTAAATCAGCAAGGAAATAACTTCTGCAATTTTCCCCTATATTCCCCGGCTTGACAGACACTTGCATCTGTCGTCTCAAACACTTGTGTCTGTCAGCTTGAACACAAGTGTTTGTCACGTTGAACACAAGTGTCTGTCAACCCACTTTTCAGCATCTGGCAATCAGCATGTTAAGTAACATCGGAAAGCAGGCCTGCGAATTAATTCCGCCAACGGGTGATTTATAGATTTATGATTTCAGATTTATGATTCTTGACTTACGACTTACTTGATACTCCTATTATAAATCTGAAATCTGAAATTTTAACGTTTAGAGTCCGCCAATTCCATCAGGTACTTACCGTATTCGGTCTTTCCGAGCTGCTCGCCCAAATGATAGAGTTGGTTGACATCAATCCATCCCTTGCGCCAAGCAATTTCCTCGATGCAGCTGACACGGAAGCCCTGACGGTTCTGAATGGTAGAGACAAAGTTACTGGCTTCGAGCAGGCTGTCGCAATTTCCCGTATCAAGCCACGCAAAACCACGGCCGAAAAGTTCCACCTTCAGCGTGCCTTCTTCCAGATAAAGGCGATTGAGGTCGGTGATTTCGTATTCACCACGGGCAGAGGGTTTCAAGGCGGCAGCCTTCTCCGTCACGGTGGAATCATAGAAATAGAGTCCGGGAACGGCATAGTTGCTCTTCGGGTTCTCCGGTTTCTCTTCGATGGAAATGACCTTGCCTTCGGCATCAAATTCAACTACCCCGTAAGCACGAGGGTCTTTCACATAATAGCCGAATATACAGGCACCCCGGTCAATGGAAGCGGCGCGCTTCAGCATGGCGGAAAAACCTTGCCCGTAGAACATGTTGTCGCCCAGAATCAGACAGCCGGGACCACCGTTCAGAAACTCCGCACCCAGCACAAATGCCTGTGCCAGTCCGTTGGGATGCTCCTGAATCTTATAGGAGAAAGACATGCCAAGCTCCTCCCCTGTCCCCAATAGTTCACGGAACATCGGAAGGTCGCGCGGCGTAGAGATAATAAGTACTTCACGGATTCCCGCCAGCATCAGTGTAGAGAGCGGATAGTAAATCATCGGTTTGTCGTAAACAGGCATTATCTGCTTCGAGATAGCCTTCGACAAGGGATAAAGACGAGTGGCACTGCCACCTGCAAGAATAATTCCTTTCATATTCAGTTCTTTTTCGGTTGCACTTCAAGAAAAGTGAAGAATAAATGACTTCTTCAACTGGAGAATCAAATAAGAAGGAGGACGAAGCCCCACGGCTCTGACTTGCTGTTTTACGGCACAAAGATAAGGCAAACCGAATGCAGTACAAAATAAATCAAGCTATTTTTTAGCACGGCTTCACGGCTTTTTCATTTACGGGAGTTAAATGAAAAGAAGCCAGCTGTGTGCCGAACCGTATGAAATTTGCATTATCTTTGCGGTTGGATTCATCAATACTCAATTCACATGCCTGACTATGATTTAATCGCCATCTTAGGCCCCACCGCTTCGGGAAAGACACCTTTTGCCGCGGCACTCGCCGCCGAACTACATACGGAAATCATCAGCGCCGACTCGCGGCAGATTTACCGGGGAATGGATCTGGGCACCGGAAAAGACCTTGCCGACTATACCGTCTGCGGGAAACAGATCCCCTATCACCTCATCGACATCGCCGACCCCGGCTATAAATACAATGTCTTCGAATATCAGCGCGACTTCCTGACCGCCTACGAAGCCATCAGACAGAAAGGTTGCCTGCCCATTGTCTGCGGAGGAACTGGCATGTACCTGGAATCGGTGCTGAAAGGTTACAAGTTGCTGCCCGTGCCCGAAAATCCGGAACTGCGTGCCCGCCTGTCCGGCAAATCGTTGGAAGAACTGACCGAAATACTGAAAACCTACAAAAGCCTGCACAACACCACAGATGTGGATACCGCCAAACGGGCCATACGCGCCATCGAAATCGAAGAGCATTACGCCCGCACTCCGGTGGACGAGCGCTCGTTTCCGGCACTGAAAAGCCTCGTCATCGGCGTGGACATCGACCGGGAATTGCGGCGTGAGAAGATTACCCGACGCCTGCACCAACGGTTGGAAGAGGGCATGGTGGACGAAGTGCGGCAACTGTTGGCGCAAGGCATCCGGCCGGATGACCTTATCTACTATGGACTGGAATACAAGTACCTGACGCTTTACACCATCGGCGAGTTGAACTACCAAGAGATGTTCGGCCAACTGGAGACAGCCATCCATCAGTTTGCCAAACGGCAGATGACCTGGTTCCGTGGCATGGAGCGCCGCGGATTCACCATCCATTGGATGGATGCCCGGCTGCCGATGGCAGAAAAGATAGCCTTCGTCAAGGCCAGACTCGACGGAATCTAACCCTTCCGGGCAAAGATTATCGTCCACAAAGCAAAACTTTTTCAAGCGTGTTTGAACGTTTTGTCTGCAAATTACACTATCTTTGGCGGCAAGGCCGTGAATCACATACAATACAAGAATGTTTGATTGACTGAAAGGAACAATGATATGAATGCAGCACCCGAAAAAATGGGAGTGATATACAATCCCAAAGCCGGCACCCGGAAAGTGCAGAAACGGTGGAAAGAAATCAAAGAATACATGGACAGCAAAGGTGTGACCTACGACTACGTGCAGTCCGAAGGGTTCGGATCGGTGGAACGTCTGGCAGGCATCCTCGCCAACAACGGCTACCGCACCATCGTGGTGGTGGGCGGCGACGGCGCACTGAACGATGTCATCAACGGCATCATGCTTTCCAACGCGCCCGACAAGGAGAACATCGCCATCGGCATCATTCCAAACGGAATAGGCAATGACTTCGCCAACTATTGGGAAATGAGTTCGGACTATAAGAAGGCGGTGGACTGCATCCTCAACAACCGTCGCCGGAAGATTGACGTGGGCACCTGCCACTACTACGACGGCAAAGAGCACCTGACACGCTACTTCCTCAACGCCATCAACATCGGACTGGGCGCACGCATCGTGAAAATCACCGACCAATGCAAACGTTTCTGGGGAGTGAAGTTCCTCTCTTATTTCATGGCACTGCTATCCATCATCTTCGAACGGAAGCTGTACCGCATGCACCTCAAAATCAACGGTGAGCATATCCGCGGACGCATCATGACCGTCTGCATCGGAAGCGCCTGGGGCTACGGACAGGCACCAAGCGCCGTTCCCTACAACGGCTGGCTGGACGTTTCGGTCATCTACCGTCCCGAACTACTGCAACTTTGGTCGGGATTGTGGCTGTTGATTCAGGGTAGAATCCTGAACCATAAGGTGGTAATGCCCTACCGCACACAAAAGGTGAAAGTGTTGCGTGCGCAAAATGCCTCTGTAGATCTAGACGGACGTATCCTAGACCGACACTTCCCGCTGGAGATAGGCATACTGCACGAAGCGATAACGCTCATCATACCCAACTAACAGGAAACAGCAGGACGAATTTTCATTGAGGTGCCTCATCAATATCGGTACTTATGAAGCAGGCTTATCAAATAAAGTAATAAAGTCAGGAATTCTCCTAAAAAAGTTCCCCGCTCCTGTGATTACTTTCCCTTTCTTCCGACAGATAATAAAAATAACAATTAATTTATCAGAAAATGAAACATCTATTACGTAACTTATGGATTGTAGTATTGATAGTTTGCTGCAACTTCCAGCAGGCATTTGCCCAGCAGATGCCGCCTATCCCGGTGGACCAGAAGGTACGCATCGGCAAGTTAGACAACGGATTGACCTACTATATCCGCCACAACGCCCTGCCCGAACACCGGGTGGAATTCTACATCGCCCAGAAGGTGGGCGCCATTCAGGAAGAACCGCAGCAACGCGGCTTGGCGCACTTCCTGGAGCACATGTGCTTCAACGGCACCAAAAACTTCCCCGGCGATGACAAGAACCTGGGCATCGTAGCTTGGTGCGAAAGCAAAGGCATCAAGTTCGGCACCAACCTGAACGCCTACACCAGCGTGGACGAAACGGTGTATAACATCAGCAACGTGCCTGCCGAAAACGAAAACATCGTGGACTCCTGCCTCCTCATCCTGCACGACTGGAGCAACGCGGTATTGCTGGAAGACAAGGAGATAGACAAGGAGCGCGGCGTCATCCACGAAGAGTGGCGCAGCCGAAACAGCGGCATCATGCGCCTCTATACGGAAGCGCAACCCGTGATGTATCCCGACTCCAAGTACTCCGACTGCATGCCCATCGGCAGCATTGATGTCATCGACAACTTCGCCTACCAGACCATCCGCGACTACTACCACAAATGGTATCGTCCCGACCTGCAAGGCATCATCATCGTGGGCGACATCGACGTGGATGTGATAGAACAGAAAATCAAAAAAATCTTCGCCGACATCCCGGCACCCGTCAACCCGGCAGAACGGGTTTACTTCCCCGTGCCCGACAATCAGGAACCCCTTATCTATATAGGTAAGGACAAAGAGGTGGACGACCCCAGCCTCAGCATTTACTTCAAGCACGAAGCCACTCCCGACTCCGAAAAAGGAAACATAGGCTACCTGATGCAAGACTATGTGACAAGCATGATTACCAGCATGCTGAACAGCCGCCTGAACGAACTCCGACAGTCGGCAAACCCGCCCTTCGTCTATGCCGGAGCCGGTTATGGCAGCTACTTCCTCTCCAAGACCAAAGACGCCTTCGAAGTGAGCGCAGGCAGCAAGGCAGACGGCATCATGGAAGCGCTGAAAGCCGTGTTGACAGAAGTGGAACGGGTACGCCGCTTCGGCTTCACCGAATCGGAATACGAACGTGCGCGCGCCAACTACCTGCAACGTTTGGAATCTGCCTACGCCGAACGCGAGAAGAGCAAGAGCGACGGCTACGTGCGCGAATATGTACGCCACTTCCTCGATGCAGAGCCTATCCCCGGCATCGAATTCGAATACAGCACCATGAACCAGGTGGCACCCAACATCCCGGTTGCTGTCATCAACCAAGTGTGCCAGACACAACTGATTCCCGATAACAACCAAGTAGTATTCATCGCCGCCCCCGAGAAAGAAGGCATGACCTACCCCACCAAGGAAGAGGTGCTGGCTATGCTGAAAGAGATGAAGGCATGGGACGTGAAAGCGTATGAAGACAAAGTCTCCAACGAACCGCTGATGAAAGAAGCACCCCAAGGAGGCAAAATCGTTTCCGAAAAACCGGACTGCATCTACGGAACAACCGAGCTGACACTCTCCAACGGCGTGAAGGTCTATATCAAACAGACCGACTTCAAGGCCGACGAAATCCGCATGAAGGCTTACAGCTGCGGCGGTAACAGCCTCTTCGACACCAAAGACGCACTAAACTTCAACCAAAGCATCATGAACGGCCTGGTGGCTGCCGGCGGTATCGGCAACTTCAGCCGCGTGGACCTGACCAAGCTGCTTGCCGGCAAGAAAGTCTCTGTCAATGCAGGTGTGGGCGGCACTCAGGAGTACGTCAACGGAAACTGCTCGCCCAAGGACTTTGAAACGATGTTGCAGCTCACCTACCTGAACTTCACCGCTCCCCGCAAAGACGAAGAGGCATTCGCCTCCTTCAAGAGCCGCATGAAGGCACAGCTGGAAAGCTCGGAAGCCAACCCGCTCGCCTCTATCAACGACACCATCATGAAGATGATGTACAACAACCATCCGCGTGTCATCAGCCTGAAAGCAAACCTGATAGACCAGATTGACTACGACCGCGTGCTGGCTCTCTACAAAGAACGCTTCGCCAACGCAAGCGACTTCAAGTTCTACTTCGTGGGCAACATCGATCTGGAAAAGGCCAAGCCGCTGATTGCACAATACCTCGGCACACTGCCCGCTACCGGTGCCGCTCCTGAAACCATCCGCGACAACCATGTGGACACGCAGAAAGGCATCCTCGTGAACGAATATGCCAAGGAGCAACAGACCCCGATGGCCACCAACTTCATGCTCTACACCGGAACCTGCAAGTACAACCTTGAAAACAAAATCCGCATGAGCGTCCTCTCGCAAGTACTCAACATGGTTTATACCGAAGAAGTGCGCGAGAAAGAGGGAGGCACTTACGGCGTAAGTTCCTACGGCAGCTTGTCCAAAGACACCAAAGAAGAATTCATGTTGCAAATCGTTTACCAGACAGACCCTGCAAAGAGAAAGCACCTGAACGGAATCATCGACGAACAACTGAAAAAGGTTGCCACCGAAGGTCCTACCACCGAACACTTGCAGAAGGTGAAAGAGTACATGCTGAAGAAGCACAAAGATAACCAGAAGGAAAACGGCTACTGGTTGAGCAACTTGGACGAGTACTTCAGCACCGGCATCGACGAAACCGAAGGATATGAGGATATCGTGAACCGCATCACCATCAAAGATATGCAAGAGTTTACCGACAGCCTCTTGAAACAGGGCAACAAGATTACGGTCATTATGACGGTGCCCGAAGAGAAATAAACTTTATTTTTTGAGAAGGAGTTATTATGACTCTTTTTCATAAAGCTTGTTTTCATTTCTCAGACGCGGATTTAGCGGATAATAAAGCGGATTATTTATTTAGCAGATAAAAATTAAATCCGCTCAATCCGCCTAATCCGCGTCTGAAGAATAAATGCAAGACTCCCGAATAACACCTTCCTCACATACCCCAACCATTATGAACCTTTTCTTAGAACTGCGCAAGCACGGGAAGCTCGCCAACAAACGGCACCCGATGTACGAAAAGAACAAATTCGGAGAGTTCTGGATGTACTTCATGGCCATCTTCTGGGCAGGCTACCTGATATTCTTCGGCACCCTGTTCGCCTTCGGATTCGACGGCGGAGCACGGGAAGCCTACCATGTGATGAACGCCGGACTGATATTTGTCCTCGCACTGGACTTCCTGATGCGCATGCCTTTCCAAAAACTGCCCACGCAGGAGATGAAGCCCTACCTGCTGCTGCCCGTCAAACGAAACAACCTCATCGACTGCCTGCTGGTCCGCTCCGGCATGAGTAGCTTCAACCTCATCTGGCTGTTTATGTTCGTCCCCTTTGCCATCCTCACCGTCACCCGCTTCTACGGCGTGACCGGCGTACTGACCTATAGCATCGGCATCTGGCTGCTGATGGTGTTCAACAACTACTGGTACCTGCTGTGCCGCACGCTGATGGGCGAACGGCTCTGGTGGATACTCCTCCCCTTGCTGGTATATGGAGGCATTGCCGCCGCTCTGCTAATCCCCGATGACAGTCCGCTGTTCGACCTCTCCGTCGATTTGGGCGAAGGATTCATCACGGGCAACGCGCTCACCTTCCTTGGCATGCTGGCAGCCATCGCCGCTATGTGGTTCGTCAACCGTCAGGTAATGGTCCGTCTGGTTTACGACGAGGTGAACCGGGTGGAAGACACCAAGGTGAAACACGTGTCCGAATACAAGTTCCTCGACCGCTACGGCGAGATAGGCGAATACATGCGGCTGGAACTGAAGATGATGTTGCGCAACAAAGTGTGCAAAAACGGCCTGCGGATGATTGCCATCATCACCATCGCCTTCAGCTGCCTGCTGAGCTTCACCGAGGTATATGACGGAACGGGCATGAAAGACTTCATCCTGATTTACAACTTCATCATCTTCGGCATGCTCTTCCTCTCCACCCTGATGAGCTACGAGGGAAACTACATCGACGGACTGATGAGCCGCAAGGAGTCCATCTACACCCTGCTGCGTGCCAAATATACGCTGTATGGCATCGCCATCCTCATACCGCTGATTCTGATGATTCCCGCCATCGTGACGGGAAAACTCTCCGTACTGAGCTGCATCTCGTGGGCGGTGTTCGTGGTGGGCTGCGTCTATTTCTGCCTGTTCCAACTGGCTGTGTTCAACACCAAGACCGTTGACCTGAACGCCAAGATGACCAGTCGCCAGAACATGGGAACCGGTTGGCAGAACCTCATATCGGGCGCCTCGTTCCTGGTTCCCATGTTGCTGAATGCAGTTCTGAAAGCCCTGTGGGGCGACACCGTCACCTATTGGATACTGCTCGTCATAGGCGCCCTCTTCATCCTCACCTCCCGCTTCTGGCTGAAAAACGTCTATCACCGCTTCATGAAACGCCGCTACAAGAACATGGAGGGATTCCGTAACAGCAGACAATGAGAATGAATAGATACGAGGGAACAAGGAAACAAGGAAGCTTGTCAACTTGTAAACTCGTAAACTGGTTAACTTGTTAACTCGTCAACTTAATAAATAATATGATTCAGATAAACAATTTACAGAAGAACTTCGGCGACAAGAGAGCCGTAGATATAGAGAACTACACCATCCGCCGGGGCGACATGCTGGGACTGGTGGGCAACAACGGTGCCGGAAAGACCACCCTCTTCCGCCTCATCCTCGACCTGCTGCAAGCCGACCGGGGCAACGTGACCATCAACGACATCGATGTCTGCAAAAGCGAGGACTGGAAGGAGTTCACCGGCGCCTTTATTGACGACGGCTTCCTGATAGACTACCTCACCCCCGAAGAGTATTTCTATTTCATCGGCCGGATGTACGGACTGAAGAAGGAAGAGGTGGACGAACGCCTGCTCCCCTTCGAGCGCTTCATGAACGGCGAGGTGCTGGGACAGAAGAAGTACATCCGCAACTACTCTGCCGGAAACAAGCAGAAGATAGGCATCATCTCCGCCATGCTCCACCACCCGCAATTGCTGATACTGGACGAACCGTTCAACTTCCTCGACCCCAGTTCGCAATCGGTCATCAAGCACCTGCTGAAGAGGTACAACGAAGAGCATAACGCCACCGTCATCATCTCCAGTCACAACCTGAACCACACGGTGGACGTATGCCCGCGCATCGCCTTGCTGGAGAACGGTGTCATCATCCGCGACATCCGTAACGAACACAATTCGGCCGAAAAAGAGCTGGAAGCCTACTTCAATGTCTCCGTAGAAGAAGAGATAAAGGAAGAGGAGACACAGGAAGAAGAGAGAATGGAAGAAGAAAACCAAGACGGAAAGCAAACCCTGTAAGCACATGAAACGAGCCCTTTCTTACGGCGTTATCCTTGCCGGCATCTTAATCGGCCTAAGCTCCTGCCGGACTTCCGCTCCGCGCCTCGACTACAAAGCACTGGCGCAAGCATCCATCCGTCTGGGAACAGACATCGACCTGCACGACAACCACAAGCTCTACATCGAATCTTCCGAATGGATAGGTGTCCCCTACCGCGCCGGTGGCGACACCAAACGCGGCACGGACTGTTCGGGCTTAGTGTCACAACTATATAAGAAAGTCTATCACACCCGATTGTCACGAAGCACGGACGGGCAGCTGAAAGAGACCCGGAAAATCTCACGCAGTGTTCTGCGCGAAGGCGACTTGGTATTCTTCACCAGCCGAAACTCCCGCAAGAGGGTGGGACACGTAGGCATCTACCTGAAAGACGGCAAGTTTATTCACGCCAGCAGCACCCGTGGAGTCATCGTCAGCAGCCTTAAGGAAAAATACTATGCCGACCATTGGCTTTGCGGAGGAAGAGTGAAATAAAAAAGAGAGGGATGCAACCAATCAAAGTTGCATCCCTCTTTCTTTCTCTTATTATTTCTTGTTCGGAAACTTACGCTTCTGCACTTTCAGCAGGAATAACAGATACATAACGTCTGTCTTCTCTACCAACTTTGAACTGTACAGTCCCATCTACTAAAGCGAAAAGAGTGTGGTCCTTACCCATACCGATGTTGTTGCCCGGGTGGAATTCAGTACCTCTTTGACGAACGATGATGTTACCTGCCTTGCAAGCTTCGCCACCAAATATCTTAACGCCTAATCTCTTACTCTGTGATTCGCGGCCGTTCTTAGAACTACCGACACCTTTTTTATGTGCCATTTCTTCTTACTGTTTTAATTGATTAAGCTACTACTTCTGTGATTGTTAACTCTGTGAATTGTTGACGATGACCGTTCAACTTGCGATAACCTTTTCTTCTTTTCTTGTGGAAGATAAGAACCTTTTCGCCTTTTACCAGCGGTGATACTACCTGGCAAACAACCTTTGCACCTTCTACGGTGGGAGCGCCTACTGTGATAGCACCTTCTTTGTCCACTAAAAGAACCTTTTCAAATTCTACTGTCGCACCATTTTCTACATTCTGGATGTGGTGTACAAACAGCTTCTTGCCAGCTTCTGCCTTAAATTGCTGACCGTTGATTTCTACAATTGCGTACATTTCTTATATATAATGTATAAGTTAGCTCCGTCGGGTGGTCTCTAATCACTTAGAAAACACTTCATCAGACCCGGTGCGGAATAATCGGGCACAAAAGTACTTCTTTTATTTCGAACGGACAAATGTTCCTATGCTTTTTTTTCTTTCTACGACCACGGCACTTTCATTTAAAGGAGTTAAAAGGAGTTATTCGGGAGTAATCACTCCGCTTCGCTCCGTTAGGAGTTAAAAGCCAATAGTCTATCTTATACAAGGCTGAGTATCGGCCGATACCTCCCGAATAATTCCTTTAAATGCATAAGCCGCGATATACGCAAATCATCGAGAATCACAAAGCGTGGCTTCCACAACGTGGAACTGTGGCTACCAAAGCGTGGAATTGTGGCTTCCACCGCCCGGAAGCCTGACTACCAAAACCTGAAAGTCAGACTTCCAAACCATGGTAGCGATATTGGTAGTCACATTTCTCTGTTACACCGTATATTTCAATACGTAGATGCCTGCCAGCATCAGCATAATGACAAGAAAAGCAAAGGCGATGATCAGCACAAGGCTATAAACCAGCATGAGGATGGTGTGCCAAAAGCTTCGCCACCAGGTGTAGCGGTACAATTGCTTGTAGTCCCAACAGAACAGGGCGAGTATCATCCATAAGGGCAGTTCGTACAGGTCGTCCACCTCGGCGTAGCCGTTGAAGGGCAGCACGACAATGCTCAGCAGAAGTATCTGGCAGGCGATGTAGGCCTGTATGAAGAGGTGCTCCGTGGTGTTGTAGTTCCGCTTGCGCTTCCTGCGGTAAAAAGCCAGTTGGGTGGCAAGGGCGAACAGAGGCAGGCTGGCGATGATGCGGAACGCCTTGTTGCCGTGCGCCCAACTCTTCAGCAAGTCCCATACTTTTTGGAGGAAAGGGGAGTTTTGAAAGAACTTTTCTCACTTCTTCCCCATTTCCGAAGAGTCTTTGACGAACTTATCAATGGGGCCGTCATCAATGGGACCCGGTCCGACCATCCGCATAACAGAGGTGTACTCGTCCTTTTCGTCCAATCCGTCCTTATAGTCCTCCAAGATTTCCATTCCGGCAGCGATACTTTCCTTTTCCTTCGGGTCATCGGTCTGCTCCAACTTTCGGTTGAGTTTCTTTTGGGTGATGACGATTTCTTCTTGTTCGGTCTGTGCCTGCTTTTCACCGAGGCGCAGGGCTTCCGGATCCACCAGTTGCACGGTCATGATGTAGAGGGCGGCAAGGATGAAGAGAGTCTGGAACGGGCGGAAATACCTTGCGCGCTTGCCGCCGATGTAGTCTGCCATCATGTAGCCCGGGCGGTAAAGCAGCTCCAGCAGGGTGCGTCCGAAACCGTGGTCAATGTTGAAGAAACCGCCGGCGATGTTTGTCAACGCATTGCTCAACCGGAAGCGGGACGTGTGGCGGCTCTGTCCGCAGCGGCTGCAATAGTTGCCGGTATAGGTGGTGCCGCAATTCAGACAGGTGCAGGTTCCGCTGTCGGCGGGTGGAACCTTTCCCCCTTGTATCAGCCTGATGCGGAAGGCGCGCAAGCGCACGGCGCACGGATGCCATGCGGGCTCAATGAAGGCTTTCACCTTGTCGGGTAGCATCCTCCTTTTTTGCAGGATGCCCCACAATGCCAGTACGAAAAAGGGCTTGAAGACATAGACATCGCTTCCCTCCACGTAGGAAAGCCCAAGCAGAGGCAAGAGGATCAGGAGCTGCCAGACGCTTATCAGTCTCTTTTTCCGCAAAACGGTGGAGGGGACGGGAGCCGATAAAGCGGCAGTCCCGGAAGTTCTTCCAAAGTGTCTGATATCAGGAGGTGCGGATAGGCGGCAAGCTCTTCACGGGTAGTCACGCCGTGGGTGATGCCAGCAAAGTCCACTCCGGCCGCCTGTGCCGTTTCCGCATCCACGGTGCTGTCACCTATATATAAGGTAGAGGCTTTGTCGGCATGCAGTTGCCCGATGGCGAAGAGCAGCCCTTCGGGCGACGGTTTGGCGGCTTTCACGTCCTCGCCGCCCACGATGATGTCGATGAAGCCTTCGGGAAAATGCCGGTCAAGCAGTTCACGGATGCGATAGCGGTATTTGGTGGAAATGATGCCGATGCGTGCGCCCGACGCTTTCAGCGCCGTCAGCACGGCTTCCGTTTCGGGAAACAGGAAGGTGTTGACCGTCATGTGCGTATCCGCCTCTTTCACGTAGGCTGCCTTGAAGTCGGCAAGCCGGCAGGCATCGGTCACTCCCGTCAGCAGGGAGAAGGACTCTTCCAATGTCTTGCCGATGGTACGTTTTATCTGTTCATCCGTCACTTCCGTATATCCGTTGAGGGTCAGTACATTCCGGAAGCAGAGGACGATGCCCCGAGAGGAGTCGGCAAGGGTGTAATCGAAGTCGAAAAGATAGGTTATGTAGCTCATTATCGCTTTTTGGCGGCAAAGATACAACAAAGAAGCGAAAGTGAATGCGAAATGGGGAAAGAATGTTGTCTGTTAGCGATTTAACAGTATTTGCCAAGATGTTACAATACCATCAAATGCCAATGAAAAGCCAAGAAATGACAAAGTTTCGTTACTATACCATTACTTTGATTCTTGATTTCAATGGAGTATATTGGTTGCTGTAACTGATTGAATAGCAATGTTTGTTAAGCGATTGCAGTTGCAAATATAGGAAAATTTCTCATATCTTCGTTCCTGTTTCGCTTCGGCTGATTCTTTTGCACCGATACGCTGTGTTTTGCCTATCGTCACTCAACTCTACAAGTAATAATTTCGCAAACAAAAAAGTAGAGTTATGAGCAGAAGCACTTTCAGAGTATTATTCTATCTCAAACGCAATGCCCCGAAAAAGAACGGGCTTGTGCCTGTGATGTGCCGCATCACCGTAAACGGCAAGATTTCCCAATTCAGTTGCAAACTGGATGTAGAGGAAAAGTTATGGAATGTCAGTCTCGGCAGAATGTCGGGAAGAAGCATTGTTGCACAAGAAACCAACCGAATGTTGGATAAAATCAGAATAGGCATCAACAAGGTTTATCAAGAAATTATGGATAGGGATGGTTATGTGTCTGCAGAGAAGGTCAGAAATGCTTTCTTGGGTATGGGACAAAACCATAAAACCCTGCTTGCTGTATTTCGACAGCACAATGAAGATTACGCCAGACAAGTGGGCAAGATGAAAAGCCAACGCAGTTATTGGAAGTATTGCACCGTTTACGACCATTTGGAAGAATTCATCAAGCATCGCTACAAGGTAAGCGATATTGCCTTGCGTGAGCTGTCCCCGGCATTCATCACCGACTTCGAGTTGTTCCTCCGTACTGAGAAGAATCATTGCACCAATACCGTATGGTCGTATATGATGCCGTTCCGCAGTATTATATATACAGCCATCAACAACGGTTGGTTACAACGCGACCCGTTTTATGCTTATCGTATTACAAAGGAAGAAACCAAAAGAGGATTCTTAACCAAAGAAGAAATCACGATGCTTATCAACGGAACATTCAAGAAGAAAAGTTACGAACTGATTAGAGACCTTTTCATTTTCTGTTGTTTCAGCGGATTGAGTTGGAGGGATATGTATAATCTCACAACCGACAATTTACAAACATCATTCGATGGGCATTTATGGATTAAGACCAATCGACAAAAGACGGGAACGGAAACCAATATCCGATTGCTCGACACTGCCAAACATATCATCGAGAAGTATCAAAGTCTGGCGGAAGGCAATAAATTGTTGCCTGTACCCTGTTATGCCAATTGCCGACATGGGATAAAGGCTGTGGCTAAACTATGCGGAATTCAAAAGAACGTCTGTTGGCATCAAAGCAGGCATTCATACGCCACGACCATTTGCTTATCCAATGGAGTGCCCATTGAAACGCTATCCAAATTGATGGGGCATACAAGCATACGAAGCACTCAAATTTATGCAAAGATTACAGCCGAGAAGGTAAGCAATGATATTGAGAATCTATCCAAGCAAATAGAATCGCTGGAGACTTTTATTTGTAAAGCCATTTAACAACCTCTAAAACCAAGAAACGATGAAACAAGAAAGAAACATCATAACAATGGGTGAATATGGAAGAATCCATTTCCCGAGCACAACGAACAATGACATTTGGATGAACACAAATGAATTGATTGAGCTGTTCGGTATCAAATATTCGATTTTAAGAGGTAATATCAAAGCCATATACAAAAGCGGAATCCTTGATGAATGTGAGGTACAAAGATGTATCAAATTATCCAATGGAATAAGCATAGATGTTTATGCACTCCTGATGATTGTTGCTCTATCTTTTCGACTAAATACATTGGGAGCATACAAGGTTAGAGAGTGTGTAATGAACAAACTCGCAACCAAGCCAAGAAACGGCGTACTGTTTTTGAATGTGCATACGCACGAATGTATGAATGAAAATAAGTATGGACATAACTAAATGCGTATAGATGTGGGTATGATGCTACATTCAAATGTACCCATGTATGAAATTCCCATCATACGTTCATTCCTCTATGGTTACAAAGGTATGTGCGAACACCTTATGAAATCTGCAAGTTCAAGCGGCAAGCCGTTTTCGGAACAATCTTCCTCTCATACTTCGAATGTATTGATCCGAAAAAACTTGCATATTTCAAGGTCGCACAGGTAAAGTACCCATAGAGGAGATGACCGACCGATGGGAAACAGGAAACTCAGACGGATAGTAGAGCATAGATAGCTCTGCTATCCGTTTCTTTTTTAGAAGGAAGAATCCCTCCCTCAAAGAAACAGCAATTCTATGTTTGCCACAGACCGGTCGGCTTGCTGTCCTGCTGGCTATACGGCAGGCACACATGCGGGCTGTATAGCTTTATTGCCCACAAACTTGACAACCGCCATATTGCTTACCTATGTTATGGCAGTCCCAATTACAAGCCAAGAGTTGAAACTTTAGACTTGTATTCTTCTGGACACAGCAAGGTATGTTTTGAGTAACTCAAAACCTTTCGGGTTACTCCCGAAAACCTTGCCGCATTCTGCGAACTTATCCCTCCGAAGTCGGGATAATTAGTAAGTTGGGAATTTTTCTTGGCTATTATTCTTTTATTCCCGATAAAATAAATACCTTTGCGTTAAATTCAATAGATTGATTATAATGGAGGATATAAATCGTCTTAAAATAGTGCTTGTCGAAAAGAAGAAAACAGGCAAATGGTTGGCAGAACAATTAGGTAAAAATCCGTCAACTGTATCTAAATGGTGTTCCAATGTGGCACAACCTGATTTGGCAACATTAGTAAAGATTGCGACCTTATTGGAGGTTGATGTGCAGAATTTGATAAATAAAGCGTAACTCTACCATAAGTATAAATCGAAAGTTTTTATGACAAGCAATACACAAAGAGCTCTATTACAGGCTCAGATATGGAAAATCGCCAACGAAGTACGTGGAGCGGTTGATGGATGGGACTTTAAGCAGTTTGTCCTTGGTACATTGTTCTACCGTTTTATTAGTGAGAATTTCTCGAATTACATTGAAGGTGGAGATGAGAGCGTTGATTATGCTAATCTGCCTGATAGCATAATCACTCCCGAAATTAAAGACGATGCGATTAAGACCAAAGGATATTTCATATACCCAAGTCAGTTATTTGTAAATATCGCTAAAACAGCGAACAAGAATCCAAATCTAAACACAGACCTCAAAGCTATATTTACAGCAATTGAGGGTTCTGCGGTTGGTTATGATTCAGAGGGAGACATCAAAGGCCTATTTGCAGACTTTGATACCACAAGCACTCGATTAGGAAATACCGTAGAGGATAAGAATAGTCGTTTGGCAGCTGTTATAAAGGGTGTTGAAGGATTGAACTTCGGTAATTTTGAAGACAATCATATCGACTTGTTTGGCGATGCCTATGAGTTCTTGATACACAATTATGCTGCTAATGCTGGAAAATCAGGTGGTGAGTTCTTTACTCCTCAATGTGTATCAAATCTTATTGCGCGCTTGGCAATGCATAACCAGAGTTCCATAAATAAGATTTATGACCCTGCTGCAGGCTCTGGTTCATTATTGTTGCAGGCGAAAAAACAGTTTGATGAGCATATTATTGAAGAAGGTTTCTTTGGTCAAGAGATTAACCATACTACATACAATCTTGCTCGTATGAATATGTTTCTGCATAACATAAACTACGACAAATTTAACATTGCGCTGGGCAATACTCTGATGGATCCTCAATTTGGCGATGACAAGCCTTTTGATGCGATTGTATCCAATCCTCCGTACTCCGTAAATTGGATTGGTTCTGATGACCCAACACTGATTAACGATGATCGATTTGCTCCTGCAGGTGTGTTAGCCCCTAAGTCAAAAGCGGACTTCGCTTTTGTACTGCACGCATTGAGTTATCTTTCAAGCAAAGGTAGAGCTGCGATAGTATGTTTCCCTGGTATTTTCTATCGAGGAGGTGCAGAGCAAAAGATTAGAAAATATTTGGTAGATAACAACTTTGTAGAGACTGTTATTGCACTGGCACCTAATCTATTCTACGGAACTACGATTGCGGTAAACATCTTAGTTTTATCTAAACATAAATTAGATACAAAGACTCAATTTATTGATGCTACCAGCAATAAGTTTTATAAAAAAGGAACAAATAACAATGTTCTTGAAGAGGAGCATATAAGTGAGATTATAAAAATCTTTGATAGAAAAGAAGATAAAGAAGCTATTGCAAAATCTATTGACAACAAACAGATTGCAGAAAATGATTACAATCTATCCGTCAGTAGTTATGTAGAAGCAAAAGAGACCCGAAAAGAAACCAATATTAAGGAACTCAATGAACGCATCCGCAAGATTGTGGCACGAGAGAATGAATTGAGAACAGAGATTAATAAAATCATCGCGGAATTAGAGGAGGATGAGCTATGAATAAGTTGAAAAGATTGATAGAGGAACTTTGCCCCAATGGTGTTAAAAACAAGAAGCTTGGGGAGGTATGTGATTTTGTGAATGGCTTTGCTTTTAGAAGTAGTCTTTTTAGAGAAGATGGAGAAAAGATTATACGTATAACTAATATCAATGGTCGTACTGTTGATATAGATGATGTTAAATATTTTTATAAAGAGGATTATAAAACAGACCTAGAACAATTTTCAATCAAAAATGGAGATATTTTGATTGCAATGTCAGGTGCCACGACTGGAAAAATAGGATGTTATAATTATGATGATATCTCATATTTAAACCAACGAATCGGAAAGTTTAAGCCTCATAGTGGTATCCTATCAAGAAGATACTTATATCATGTACTTCTTGCGAATACAGGGACTTTATATGTACTTGCTGGAGGTGGAGCCCAACCCAATTTAAGCTCTACTAAACTAATGGAAACTTTTGAGATTCCAGTTCCTCCTTTTGTTGTGCAAGAAGAAATTGCAAACATTCTCGACCGCTTCGCAGAATATGCAGCGGAGCTGCAAGCGGAGCTGCAAGCGAGACAAGAGCAATATGAATACTATCGAAATAAGTTGCTGACATTCAATAAAATAGGGGGGGGGAAGCAAGGCGTAATATGGATGAAAATGAGTGAGTTAGGTACATTCATAAGAGGCAATGGCTTGCAAAAAAAGGATTTTACAGAAAGTGGAATCCCTTGTATTCATTATGGTCAGATATATACACACTATGGGACATTTGCAACAAAGACCAAATCGTATGTAAACAGTGAAACAGCCAAGAAGTGCAAAAAAGCTCACTATGGCGATTTGGTATTTGCAACCGTAAGTGAAAATATTGATGATGTTTGCAAATGTGTTGCTTGGCTTGGGGATGAAGAAATTTGTATTAGTGGAGATAGTCTAGCTTTTTCTCATGATCAAAATCCCAAATACATAGCGTATTATTTTCAAACATATGCATTTGCAAAATACAAAAGGAGTAGAGTTACAGGGACAAAAGTCATTAGGTTGAATCAATCACAATTAGAACAATTTGAGATACCTATACCTCCCCTAACAGAACAAGAGCGTATAGTTTCTATTCTTGATAAGTTTGAAGCATTGGTTAGCGACCTAGTACAAGGGCTGCCAGCAGAAATAGCAGCAGTAAAAGAACAATACGAATATTATAGAAATAAACTACTATCATTTCCAAAGTATAAATTAAGTGCTTGATATGGGAAAGACATTGACCGAAATTGCCCAAACGCTTAAAGATGCCAATAAGAAGGTACAATTGATTTATGCCTTCAATGGTGTTGGAAAAACTCGCCTTTCTCGTGAGTTTAAGGAGTTGGTTGCACCCAAAACTGAAGGTGAAGAGACAGAAGAAGAGAGGCCATTAAAAGTTCTCTACTATAATGCCTTTACCGAAGATTTGTTCTATTGGGATAATGATTTGCATGAAGATACCAATAGAAAGTTAATCATACACCCAAACAGTTTTACAGATTGGATATTCAAAGATCAAGGTCAAGAGTCTAATATAATTACGCACTTTCAGCGTTATATGAATGACAAACTTACTCCATCTTTTAACAAAGACTTCAATGAGATTTCTTTTTCATTAGAGCGTGGAGATGATAATACGATAGACAATATTAAAATCTCCAAAGGAGAAGAAAGTTGTTTGATTTGGTGTGTCTTTTTCAGCTTGATAAAATTAGTTATAGATACATTAAATGAGTCAGAGCCTGCAAATCGTGATACTAATCAATTTGATGAGTTGGAATATATTTTTATCGATGACCCTGTCAGTTCTTTGGATGAGAATCACCTAATAGAGCTTGCTGTTAATATTGCAGAATTAATAAAGTCGAGTCAATCTGATATTAAGTTTATCATTACAACTCATAATCCGTTGTTTTATAATGTGCTATACAATGAGTTGGAGCTAAAGAAGAAAAATAGACAGGGAAACGAGTGCTGCTATCTATTAGATAAAGAAGACGATGGCACATATGAGTTGAATGGGAAACTTGGAGATTCAAATAAGAGTTTCTCATACCACTTGTATTTGAGGTCAGTCCTCCAAGAAGCAGTTGATGATAATAAGATTGAAAAGTATCATTTCATGCTCCTTCGAAATCTTTACGAAAAGACCGCAAACTTTTTAGGCTATCCACAATGGTCAGATTTGTTACCTGATGACAAGAAGACATATTATAACAGGATTATTCAGTTCACGAGCCATTCCACATTGTCAAATGAGGTAATTCCTGAGCCAACAGAACCTGAGAAAAACACTTTAAAATTGCTCTTGAAGCATCTTGTCGATAATAATTATTATACCGAAGAATAAAATGGCATACTATAACACCATAGCAGAATCGAACAACTTTATCGTACTTGATGAGTATGAAAAGTATTCAGTGTTAAATGAGCCTTCTGTTGTGTATCAAACAGAGGCATCACTTGAACATGAGTTTATTCAAGATTTAAGGAATCAGGGTTACGAATATTTACCTGATTTAAATACTTCTGAAGCATTGTTTGCTAATGTCAGAACGCAACTGCAAGTACTCAATGATGTTGAATTTACTGATAGCGAATGGGCGAGATATTTAGAAGAATATCTTGATAAACCAAGCGATTCTCTCATCGAAAAAACAAGAAAAATCCAAGATGATTACATCTATGATTTTGTCTTTGATGATGGTCATATTAAAAATATCTATTTGGTAGACAAGCAGAATCTATCAAGAAACAAGGTTCAAGTTATCAGGCAGTTTGTGCAAGAAGGATCACATCTTAACCGTTATGATGTGACAATTTTGGTTAATGGACTACCTTTGGTTCAAGTTGAGTTGAAGAAGCGAGGTGTTGCGATTAGAGAAGCATTCAATCAAGTACATCGCTATTCAAAAGAGAGTTTTAACACAAAGGACTCTTTATATAAGTACATTCAGCTATTCGTTATATCCAATGGCACTGATAGCCGATATTTTGCCAATACTGTAGAACGAAACAAGAATAGTTTTGACTTTACAATGAATTGGGCCAAAGCAAACAATTCGTTGATTAAAGACTTGAAGGATTTTACTGCAACATTCTT
Organism: Bacteroides sp.; assembly: GCF_029057325.1. Classification (GTDB taxonomy): domain Bacteria; phylum Bacteroidota; class Bacteroidia; order Bacteroidales; family Bacteroidaceae; genus Bacteroides. Next base: position 31,692 of record NZ_JAICZW010000013.1, read on the forward strand.
TCAGAAGAATACTCTGCTGAATGTAATACTAACATATTCAGTATTTGATTCAAACAATACATTGTTGATAATGCGACCATATCAGATTGCAGCAACGGAGAGAATACTATGGAAAATTAGGAGTTCATATCAGGCAAAGAAATGGTCTACTACAGAAGGTGGTGGATATATTTGGCATACAACAGGTTCTGGTAAGACTCTTACGAGTTTTAAGGCTGCAAGGTTGGCTACTCAACTCGATTTCATAGACAAAGTATTCTTTGTTGTTGATAGAAAAGATCTTGACTATCAAACGATGAAAGAGTATCAGCGATTCTCTCCCGATAGTGTGAATGGTTCAGAAAGCACTGCCGGACTGAAACGAAACATAGATAAAGACGATAACAAGATTATCGTTACCACTATTCAGAAATTAAATAATCTGATGAAGAGCGAAAACGATTTGCCCATTTATCAGAAACAAGTTGTCTTTATTTTCGATGAAGCACATCGCTCACAGTTTGGTGAAGCGCAAAAGCAATTAAAGAAGAAGTTTAAGAAATACTATCAGTTTGGATTTACAGGAACTCCAATCTTCCCAGAAAATGCACTTGGCTCTGATACCACTGCGAGTGTGTTCGGAAGAGAGTTGCATTCGTATGTTATTACAGATGCCATTCGTGATGAAAAAGTCTTAAAATTCAAGGTCGATTATAACAATGTTCGTCCTCGATTCAAGGGAATCGAAACGGAACAAAATGAAAAAAAGTTAAGTGCGGCAGAAAACAAGTCTGCACTGCTTCACCCTGCACGTATCAAAGAAATATCTCAATATATATTGGATAATTTCAAGATAAAAACTCATCGAAGTATAGGTGCTAATAAGGGTTTTAATGCGATGTTTGCAGTTAGTAGTGTAGATGTAGCTAAGTGTTATTATGAGGAATTAAACAACCTTCAGCAAGGCTCTGAAAAGCCATTGAAGATAGCAACAATCTTTTCATTTGCGGCCAATGAAGAGCAATCGGCAATCGGTGAAATTATGGATGAGAATTTTGAGCCTACAGCAATGGATGTTAGTGCAAAAGAGTTCTTGACTAATGCCATTAACGATTATAATGCTATGTTTAAGACAAGTTTTGGGGTTGATAGCAGAGAATTCCAGAACTATTATAGAGATCTTGCCAAACGAGTAAAGAAAAAAGAAATAGACCTTGTCATTGTTGTTGGCATGTTCCTTACTGGTTTTGATGCTCCAACACTTAATACTTTATTTGTTGATAAGAATTTACGTTATCACGGACTTATTCAGGCTTTCTCTCGTACGAATAGAATTTTTGATGCAACAAAAACATTCGGTAATATCGTTACATTTAGAGATTTAGAGCAACACACTATTGATGCTATAACTCTATTTGGAGATAGTAATACTAGAAATGTAGTGCTCGAAAGGAGTTACAAAGAATATTTGGAAGGATTTAAGGATATTGTTACGGGTGATGCCCGTAGAGGATATATTGAGGTTGTAAAAGAGTTAAATGAAAGATTCCCCGATGTCGATAAGATAGAGACAGAACAAGATAAAAAAGATTTTTCTAAACTCTTTGGTGAGTACTTACGTATTGAGAACATTTTGCAGAACTATGATGAATATACTCATCTTAAGGCTTTGCAAGGGATAGACTTGGACAATCCTAATGCTGTTGAGGAATTTAAAAATACATATTTCGTAACAGATGAGGATATTAAGGAAATGCAACAGGTAGAAATGTTGTCTGAACGAGCCGTTCAAGATTACAAATCTACTTATAACGATATTAGAGATTGGTTAAGACGTGAGAAGGATGGTTCTGCTGCTGAAAAATCTAAGATTGATTGGGATGACGTTGTCTTTGAGATTGACCTGCTTAAATCTCAAGAGATAAACTTGGACTATATACTGGAGTTAATCTTCGAGAAGAATAATAAGACCAAAGATAAAACTGCATTGATTGAAGAGATACGAGGTGTAATTCGTGCAAGTGTAGGTAACAGAGCGAAGGAAAGTCTTATCGTTGATTTTATTAACGATACAGACTTGGACACTATTACTGATAAGGCTAGTATTATTGAGTCGTTCTTTGAATATGCACAAAGTAAACAGAAGCAAGAGGCCTCAGAGTTAATTTCTTCTGAAAACTTAAATGAAGAAGAAGCCAAGCGATACATTACTGTTTCCTTAAAGCGTGAGTTTGTTAGTGAGAATGGAACCGACTTTAATAGTATCTTACCAAAGATGAGTCCGTTGAATCCTATGTACTTGACCAAGAAGCATAAGGTGTTCTTGCTAATTGCAGCATTTGTAGAGAAGTTCAAGGGAGTAGGTGGAAAATTATAAATTAAAGTTTTAAATAAATACAGTATTATGAGCGAACAATTATTAACAACATATTCCTTTTTTGCAGCCTTAACAGAAAATAGCACAGATATTTATAGTGCTGTATATGTTCCTATATGCAAAAGAGCATTGTCTTTATACGCTAAGAACAAAACTATTGGTAGCGACCAAGACATATGTAATTTGATATCCTCAGAATATGGAATTGATGTGCCATTGCTAATTATTCGTAAACTTATAAAGTCTGTTGTTAATGATTTGTCTCGAAAGGATAAAACAAAATTTGATTTTCAGATTATAGAAAATGGTAATAATTTTTCATTCTCGTTTAAATCATTCTCGTTCTGCGACATCGAAGAATCGTATAACGTAGAGAGACGCAAATCAAATGCACTACAACAGGCATTTGAAATATTTGCCAAAGAACAAGGAGAAAATATAAACAACATTCCGTCCTTTTCAGATTTTATAAATAAGAATAAGAATAAAATCTCATCATTCCTTTCGGGAAGAGTTAATGATATTACAGATTGTTCTGAAGTTTCTTTTATGCCTCATGTACGTTTCCTTCAATACATAGAACAAAATAATGACAACCTATATAAGGCTACAAAACAAATTTTTATAGGTTCTGTTATTGCGTCATATTTAGAATCTGATTTTGATTTAGAGGCGAAATTAGAAAAAGGAACATCGTATTATCTTGACACCCAAATAGTGTTGGAACTTTTAGACTTGCAAAGAGCAGAAGATACGCCTCCAACAAAAGAATTAATTAAATTAATTCATGATACTGGAGGCAATATCAGATTGATGGACATAACATTAGATGAGATAAAAACTAATATACAAAATGCTATACACAATTATGATAGGAATCATCCAACGACAACAATTAATGAGGCATGTGTTCGTTTAGGAAAAAATAAAACTTGGCTTATCGCTTTGCATGGAAATTTGGATAATTTACTACAAACAGACTATAAAATTAATATAGACAAGGTTCCCGAATCTGATATTGAGAAATTTGCAAATACTGACGATGCAACGCAATTAAAAGAAATTTGGTTTAGAAAACATTCTGCAGTACATGATGTTGTTGCATATTTACATGTTCGGGAAAAGCGCAAATATGATCCAAATAAAAAGTTGCTACAAAAGGCTAGTTATTGGTTTGTAACTGCCAACAGAAAACTTTGTGAATTTAACATTACAAAGAAGATTAATGGCAACATAGGTGAAATCATTATGCCTGATGAACTAACGAGTTTATTGTTTTTACAGAATCCTAAGAAATTATCAGGAAGGGTTTCTTCAATTGGATTAAACGAATTGATTGCGCAAACTTTATCAGAAGAATACCCTAGCAGGGATTTAATTAACGAATTTGATAGTGTCGTTTCATCTTTGCAAAATATATCTGCTGATGACTATAAAATATTGTTATCTTCTATATCTCAAGAATCTACCATCAAGATTCACAAGTTATTGCATGGTTCTATTTCTGAGCCTGAAAAGTTTAACAAGGATATACATGCAATTATTGAAACAGAACGCAACAATAAACTGAAAACAGATAATAAACATAAGATTGAAATACAGAAGAATAATGAACTTCAAGAAGCCAACAAGAATTTATCAAGACAATTATCTGATATATCCCAACAGATTGCAGATATTCAAGAGAGTCAGCATTTAGAGAAAATTAGACAAGAAGAAAAGGATAAGATAAATAGGCGTTGGATTTGGATGTGTATATCTATTATAGTTGCATTAGCAGCAATAATAGTTTTACAAAGTTTTCCCAATATAACAAAATGTATACAAAAAAGCATTCAGATTATTGGTGGATTAGGGGGATTTTGGGGATTTTGCAATTTAGCACTAAATCTTTGGTCAAAATTTAAATCGCATTAATTATGACTTCAAAAGAACTTCAACAATACTTACTTCGCGAATTTCCACAGGAGAACGCCTGTTGTGAATGGAAAGAGATGAAGAATTTGAAAAACTCCTTTGCTGGAGACGAAAAAAATGATGTTGTCTCTTATGTGTCAGCCATTGCCAATATGGAGGGTGGACATCTTGTAATTGGAGTACAGGACCAAACATTGGAAATTGTGGGTACTGACCTTACGAAGTTTAACTTGAATGCACAATCTGCTGTTTGGAAATTAGTTGAACATTGTACAAACCTTTCTTCAGAAGGGCTTGACATCAGCGAATATATAACGGAAGACACGCAAAAGGTTGTGTGGGTTATTCATATCCCTAAGCATCTCCCACGCCGTCCTGTGTATGCTCATAAAAAGGCATGGCAACGAGTGGAAGATTCGTTAGTGGAAATGACTCAAGAAAGACTTTCCGCTATTCTTGAAGAACCGATATTTGAAGCAAAGGATTGGTCTGCCGAGATTGTCCTTAACGTTACACTGGCTGACCTTGACGAATTGGCTATTGCCAAGGCACGTGTTATGTTCAAAAAGGTTCATGCTTCTAAAATCCCGTCAGAAGAGATTGATGCATGGTCGGTAGAAGAATTGCTTTGTAATAGCGGTATCATGATTGATGGAAAATTGACACGTGCTGCTATTATTCTTTTGGGTAAACCTGTATCAGTTTTTAAACTTCGCCCAGCTATGGCGGAGGTAACTTGGACATTACGCGATGAACATCAAGAGGTAGTGGATTACGAACATTTTACGGTTCCCTTCATTTTGACTGTGGATCAAATATTGGGTAAGATTCGTAACCTGACAATGAGAGAACTGCCTGGAGGAACATTATTCCCCGATACAATGAAACAATATGATGACTACACGATTCGTGAGGCACTTCATAATGCCATTGCACATCAAGATTACACCTTGCAACAACGTATCAATTTTGTAGAAAATCCGAGCTATCTGTATTATGAAAACGGAGGTAGCTTCATTCCTGGCACTCTGCAAAAAGCATTGGCAACCAAAGGGCCACAACGACATTTCAGAAATGAATGTCTTTGCCGGGCAATGGTAAACTTCAACATGATTGACACTGTAAGTAGAGGAATCAAGAAGATGTTCAATGAGCAGTGGCGTCGCCATTTCCCAATGCCCGATTATGAAATAGATGCAACGAATAAGGAGGTCGGTGTGAAAATATATGGTAATTCCATCAATGAGAAATATACCAAACTCTTAAAGGAAAATGACACTTTGACATTGGAAGATTGTATATTGTTGGATGCCGTACAAAAAGGGCATCGTATTTCGGAGGACAATGTAGTGGCACTACTGGAAAGAGGCTTGTTAGAAGGAGATAGTTCTGAGTATCGTATTTCGCTTGATGTAGCAAAGAAGACACACCAATTACCTGAATATACACGTAACAAAGGTCTTGACAAATCTAAAATTCAACAAATGATTTTGCAGTATTTGCAGAATGCAGGTTCTACAGGAGCAAAACGTGATGCCATATTCGATTATCTGAAAGAAGTCCTGCCGCAAAATAAGACACATGAGCAACAAGAGCGAATGTTGGGTAACATTCTTTCAGAAATGAAAGAAAAAGGATTAATCACTCCTGAAGGTCGAACTTGGTTCCTGAAGTCGTAATCCATAAATTATGACTGAAATATGACCTATTACGACTATTTATAACTATAAAAGGGGATTATAACTGAAAAAGTAGCCCAATTCTTTGCTCAATCAAGGAATTTGGCTACTTTTGTATCAGAGTTGTTTGACAAAGCAGAACGCAGAAGATTGGTGCAATCTCGAAATCGCCAAATCGTTACCAACAACTTTCTACCATAGCATTCGCTATTTGTGTATCAATCAGATACGGAATAATTGATTATCCGCGGCAAAGATAACGCAAACCCGATAGATTTTTATATGTTAGCAGAAGTTTCTTCTTTTTCTCAAAAAAAGTTCTTCTCTTTGCAACTTTATAGGAGAGACGATACGTCTAACTCACAAAGAAACAAATAAAAAACAGATAAATCATGAAACGAATCATTTTAGGATTACTGCTTGCCATGACGTTCTGCGCATGGGCACAGGGAGCAAACAGAACCGTGACCGAAAACGACAGCCAAGGAAACAAGAAAAGAGTCATCGAGCTGAGAGACACGGTTGTCAACGGGCAGTCTGTGACAGACACGCTCAGTATCACCACTTACGAGGACAGTGCGGACAGCAAAGATTCGGAGGGTCGTGAGCGACACGACTCCCACTTCAACTGGAACGGACTCAACCTCGACCGTCACACTTCGCAAACCATCATTGCCGTAACGGCCATCGTCTTCGTATTCGGATTGCCGCTGTTCATTGTCTTCACCATCTTCTTCTTCCGCTACAAGAACCGGAAAGCCAAATACCGCCTGGCGGAACAAGCACTGGCAAGCGGACAGCAACTGCCCGAAAACTTCTTCCAAGAGAACGCGACAAAGGACATCCGCAGCAAGGGCATCAACAACATATTCATCGGCATCGGCCTGTTCATCTTCCTCTGGGCCATTACCGAAGAATTCGGTCTCGGATGCATCGGCCTGCTGGTGATGTTCACCGGATTCGGACAACTGGTCATCTACTACACGCAACAGAACAACAACGAAAAGAAGAGATGAGCCCGGTAAATGACATATCGCTGGTCGCGCAGGTCGTGGTGTTCCACAACACCAGGGCCTTCGACCAGCTGGTCAGGAAATACCAATCGCCCGTGCGACGCTTCTTCCTGCACCAGACATGCGGCGACAGCGAATTGAGCGATGACCTGGCACAAGAAACATTCATCAAAGCCTATACCAACATCGCCACCTTCAAGAATCTCTCCAACTTCTCGACCTGGCTCTACCGTATTGCCTATAACGTATTTTATGACTATATTCGCAGCCGAAAAGAGACAGAAGACTTGGATACATATCGGGTAGATGCCCGATACAGCACACAACAACAAGACGTGGGGCAACAGATGGACATCTACCGTGCCCTCGCCACACTGAAAGCACCGGAACGCACCTGCATCACGCTCTTCTACATGGAAGACCTGAGCATCGAAAAGATTGCAGGCATCACCGGATATCCTGCGGGAACCGTCAAGAGCCACCTCTCGCGGGCAAAAGAAAAAATGGCCGCTTACTTAAAACAAAATGGTTATGATGGAAAATGATGATAAACTTCTGAAGCAATTCTTTGCCGACAATAGGCAGGAAATAGCGGATAACGGATTCAGCCGCCGCGTCATGCGCTGCCTGCCGAATCGCAGCCAACGCCTGTCACAAATATGGAGCGCGTGCTGCTTCACGCTTGCGCTGGTATTGTTTGTCACACTGGACGGGCTGCAACTGGTGCTGAACACGTTGCGCGAGACCTTCGACGCCCTCATTCAAGGCGGAGCGGCGGAGTTTGACCTGAAGTCATTGGCGATAGCCGCCATCGTGCTGCTCTTCATGGGGTATCGGAAGATTGCGTCGCTGGCGTAAAAGGCGCATCTTTTATAATCTTTCCTATTTTTTACAAGCAAGTGAATCATCGTTACGGAGATATGTTGTATCTTTGCCGCCCGATAAAACTAAACAAAAAGAAAGAGTTTTGAGATTCATTGTATTTACCATCATATTCACCTTTTTTGCGGGAAGCGTCCGCGGACAGGTGTCAAGCGACACGCTCCTGATGAAACACTTGCAGCAAACAGGGATTCCACTCACCGGGAACAACGAAATCAAGCTGTTGATGAACGGGCGTGACAAATTCATCGACCTGTTTCAAGCCATCCGTCAGGCAAAGCACCATATCCATTTGGAGTACTTCAACTTCCGCAACGACTCCATAGCCAACTCGTTGTTCGACCTGCTGGCAGAGAAAGTGAAGGAGGGGGTGGAAGTGCGTGCCATGTTCGACGCCTTCGGCAACAGTTCCAACAACCGGCCACTGAAGAAGCGCCATCTGCAAGCCATACAGAGCCGTGGCATCGAAATCGTGAAGTTCGACCCGATTACTTTCCCCTGGATTAACCACGCCATGCACCGTGACCACCGCAAGATTGTAGTGATAGACGGCAAGATAGGCTATACCGGAGGAATGAACATCGCCGACTATTACATCAACGGCCTGCCCAAGATAGGCCAATGGCACGACATGCACATGCACATCGAGGGCGACGCGGTGCGCTACCTGCAAGGCATCTTTCTGACGATGTGGAACCGCGAGACAGGACAGCACATCGGAGGACCAGCCTACTTTCCCGGCATTCCGCAACTGCCCGACAGCGTGGCGGAAGAGATAGCCATCGTGGACCGCATGCCGCGCGAGACACCGCGCTCCATCAGCCACGCATACGCCGCCGCCATCGAGTCCGCCCGGAAAAGCATCCGCATCGTAAACCCCTATTTCGTACCGACCAAATCCATCCGGAAAGCGATAAAAGACGCATTGAGAAGAGGGGCTGAAGTGGAAATCATGCTGCCTGCCGTGTCTGATATCCCCTTCACACCGGAAGCCTCCTTCCACATCGGCCACAAGCTAATGAAGAAGGGAGCACAGATATACCTCTTCAACGGAGGCTTCCACCACTCCAAAATCATGATGGTGGACAGCATCTTCTGCACCATAGGAACCGCCAACCTCAACAGCCGGAGCCTGCGCTACGACTACGAGACGAACGCCTTCATCTTCGACCCTAAAACCACCCATGAACTGAACAAAATGTTTGAAAGGGACAAACTGAACAGCACACTGATGACACCCGAATATTGGAAAAAACGCTCGGGATGGAAAAAGTTCGTGGGATGGGTAGGCAATCTGCTCACGCCGTTCCTCTGATTTCGGAAGGAGGTATTCAGGAAGGAATTATCGGAAGTTAAAAGCCAATAGTTCTGCGCACACAAGTCGGAGTATCGACCGATACCTCCTTCCCGAATAACTCCTTCCCGAATAACTTTCTCCCCCCAAAGCAACTCTCCAACCAATTTATTCCCTACCTTTGTGTCCGAATAAGAAACACCGCATTACATCATGAAACAATACTTAGACCTGCTGAACCGCGTGCTGAACGAAGGCGTGGAGAAAAGCGACCGCACCGGTACCGGCACTATCAGCGTATTCGGCCACCAGATGCGCTTCAAGCTGGATGACGGCTTTCCCTGCCTGACCACCAAAAAGCTGCACCTGAAATCCATCATATACGAACTGCTCTGGTTCCTCCAAGGAGACACCAACGTGAAATACCTGCAAGAAAACGGCGTACGCATCTGGAACGAATGGGCGGACGAGAACGGAGACCTGGGACATATCTACGGCTACCAATGGCGTTCGTGGCCCGACTATAAAGGGGGATTCATCGACCAAATCAGTGAAGCGGTGGAAACCATCAAGCATAATCCCGACTCACGTCGCATCATTGTCAGCGCATGGAATGTAGGCGATTTGGACCACATGAATCTGCCGCCCTGCCATGCCTTCTTTCAATTTTACGTGGCAAACGGAAAACTCAGCCTGCAACTCTACCAACGTAGCGCAGACATTTTTTTGGGAGTACCTTTCAACATCGCCTCGTATGCTCTGCTCCTGCAAATGATGGCACAAGTGACCGGACTAGAAGCCGGAGACTTCATCCATACACTGGGAGATGCCCATATCTATCTGAACCATTTGGAGCAAGTCAAACTGCAACTGACACGCGAACCGCGGGAGTTGCCGCAAATGAAAATCAACCCGGAGGTCAAAAGCATCTTCGACTTCAACTACGAAGACTTTGAACTGGTGAATTACAATCCTCATCCGCACATTGCGGGCAAAGTGTCCATATAAAAAAAGAAAAAAACATGATAAGTATCATTGCCGCAGTCGATCGCCGCATGGCTATCGGCTATCAAAACAAGTTGCTGTTCTGGCTTCCGAACGACCTGAAGCGTTTCAAGGCACTGACCACCGGAAACACCATCATCATGGGCAGGAAAACCTTTGAATCGCTCCCCAAAGGCGCATTGCCCAACCGCCGCAACATCGTGCTCTCCTCCCGACGCGAGACCGCTTGTCCCGGCGCGGAAGTGTTCCCGTCGTTGGAAAAAGCACTGAGCAGTTGCCGCCCGGACGAAAACATATTCATCATCGGAGGCGCAAGCCTGTACCGGCAGGCGCTTCCTTTGGCAGATGTCCTCCGCCTCACCGAAATTGATGCGGAAGCCCCGTGCGCGGATGCCTATTTCCCCCACGTGGCTCCGGACGTATGGCAAGAAAAAAGCAGGGAGTCTCATCCGATAGATGAGAAGCATCCCTGCCCCTATTCGTTTGTTGATTATATTCGCCGATAGAATCACACTTCCTCTTCTTCCCCTGTCATTATAGGCATCTGACGCTTGATGGCTTCGTGGAAAGAAATCAAGGTTTCGGTACGTGCCAATCCCAGAGGTTGCAATTTGTCATGTATGATGCTCAGCAAGTGGTGATTGTTGCGGGCATAGAGTTTTATGAACATGTCATATTTGCCGGTCGTGAAATGGCACTCCACGATTTCAGGTATCGCCTCCAAGGCTTTCGTCACCTCATCGAAAGAAGCAGGGTCTTTCAGATAGATGCCGATATAAGCACACGTCTCATAGCCTATCTTTTCCGGGTCGATGATATATTCCGACCCCTTCAATATGCCCAGATTAGTCAGTTTCTGAATACGCTGGTGAATGGCCGCTCCCGACACGTTACACGCTCTTGCCACCTCCAGAAAAGGAATACGTGCATTATCGGCAATCAGTTTCAATATCTGTTCGTCTAAAGTATCCAATTGATGATGTCCCATTTCAAGTCTCTATAATTAATAAAACACAATACCTGCCGCATACTCTCTCATACGGCAGTATGCAAAGTTAACGATTTTTCGCCAACCAGTGCCGCTTGCGATAATTTTTCTTAGAGGAAACACGCTTTTTCGGTTCCCCAAAGACTATTCTCCGGTTGCCGCCTTGATTCGGCAGGCAGTCTATATGCGTTTTCCAAACCTTAGGTTTAAGCATGCCAAAGCTGAGGTTTAGCAACATAAACATCAACTTTGGATATGCCAACCTCTACAAACATTAAAACTTAAATCGTATCTTTGCCCAATAGATTAATAATTGGACTGTTATGAAAAAGTATTTAGTACCTCTGTTGTGCCTGATTGCCGCCATGTCGCTGCACGCACAAAACTTCTCCGACTATTTTGCGGACAAATCTTTAAGAGTCGATTACCTCTTCACCGGAAATGCCGCCAGGCAGGAAATTTGTCTGGACGGACTCTCCTCCCTTCCCACCTGGGCAGGAAGAAAACACCACTTGTCCGAACTTCCGCTACAAGGAAACGGCCAGATTGTGATGCGGGATGCAGCCAGTGGAACGGTCATCTACAAGACCTCCTTCTCTTCACTCTTCCAGGAGTGGCTGGAAACGGATGAAGCCAAAGCCGTAACCAAAGGGTTTGAAAACAGCTTCCTACTCCCCTACCCCCTTCGTCCGGCAGAGGTTGAAATCACACTGCTCGACCCGCGCAGGAATATTCGTACCCGCATGAAGCACACAGTCAACCCCGACGACATCCTCATACACCAAAAGGGAACCGCACACATCACGCCCCACAAATACCTGCTGCAAAACGGCCCTGCGGATAAGTGCATTGACGTGGCCATTCTGGCGGAAGGCTACACACCCGATGAAATGGAGACCTTCTACAAAGATGCCGCCATCGCCTGCGAAAGCCTGTTTGCCCACGAACCGTTCAAATCCATGAAAAAGCGATTCAACATCGTGGCCGTGGCAAGTCCGTCCGAAGACAGCGGAGTGAGCGTACCTCGTCTGGGAGAATGGAAACGGACCGCCTTCCATTCACACTTCAGCACTTTCTATTCAGACCGATACCTGACCACCTCCCGTGTAAAGTCCATACACGATGCGTTGGCAGGAATCCCCTACGAGCACATCATCATACTGGCAAATACCGAAGAATACGGAGGCGGCGGCATCTATAACTCCTACACACTGACCACCGCCCACCACCCCATGTTCCGCCCCGTCGTGGTGCATGAGTTCGGACATAGCTTCGGAGGACTTGCCGATGAGTACTTCTACGACGATGATGTCATGACCGATACCTACCCATTAGATGTGGAACCATGGGAGCAGAACATCAGCACCAAGGTCAACTTCTCCGCCAAATGGGAAGACATGCTCGAAAAAGGAACGCCCCAGCCCACCCCCGTTGCCGACAGCAAGAAATATCCCGTAGGTGTCTATGAAGGCGGTGGATATTCCGCCAAAGGCGTTTACCGTCCGGCAGACAATTGCCGCATGCGCACCAACGAGTACCCCACTTTCTGTCCGGTTTGCCAGCGTGCCATCCGCCGTGTCATCGAATTCTACACCGAATAGCCGATAGTCAAACAGAATTGAATTACGAAAAAGGAGTTATCGGGAGTTAACAGGAGTTATTCGGGAATTAGAAGCCAATATTTTTTCTATCGCTATACGATTGGACTTTAATTCCTAACGGAGTGATAACTCCCGATAACTCCCGAATAACCCCTTAAGCAGAAATATCCTGCGAGCATTTCCGCCCGCCCCCAAAAACAACCTAAAAAACAACTTGCTTTATGATACATATCCAACCTATCACAACGGCCGACACCGTCTTATACGCTTACATGGAAAAACTGATTGTAGCATCCTTCCCCCCGGAAGAATACCGGGAGTTGAAAGAACTGCGCAACTATACAGACACCAAACCCAACTTTCACAACAACGTCATCCTTCAAAATGAAACCCCGATAGGACTCATCACCTATTGGGATTTCGGCACCTTCTGCTATATAGAACACTTTGCCATCGATCCTCACCTGCGTAACGGAGGACATGGGAAAGAAGTATTGAACCGGCTATGCGACCTCCTCAAGCGCCCCGTCGTTTTGGAAGTGGAGATGCCTGAAGAAGAAATGGCACAACGCCGCATCCGCTTCTACCAGCGTCAAGGCTTCATCCTATGGGAAAAGCCCTACATACAGCCGCCCTACAAAGCCGGCGATGATTATCTCCCCATGCGTCTCATGGCATACGGCGACCTGCAATGTGACAAAGATTACGAAAGCGTGAAAGAACATATCTACCGCGAAGTATATAACGCCTGAAAAAGAAAATTGTCGAAATAAAAAAGGCAGGCAGGATGATATAATCAGGCACGGATTCCGGCAGACTACATGAATTTATCTCTTTCGATCATCCATATAGTCTGCCGGAATCCGTGCCTAAAAAAATAGGAGGTGCGTTTCAACACACCTCCTATTTTTCTTTATATAAAATCAACTTCTTACTGACGCGATTGCGCAGAATAGTTAATCTTCAGTGCATAAGCTTGACGAAGAGCTTCTTTGATATCTGTTACGATACCCATTTTCGTGTCTTGGTCCACTTTCAAAGAAACAGTCATCTGAGGTTGATCCTCTTCTTTCATGCTGGCACGTTCACCAATAACGTAGTCCTGAATTTCAGCAGCTTCAGCATAGCTATCGTTCAACTGAATACGGCTCTCATTACCCAGTTTCTTACGGAACTCGGCAGTAGGTTTTCCTACATAAATAAACGTAACCAATGACTTCTTTTCCAATTTCTCCAATTCTGTAGCTTGCGGAACCTTAAACTCAACCTTCAAAGTTACCTCACGCATGGTTGTTACAATCATGAAGAAGAACAACAAGGTGAAGATAAGGTCAGGCAGAGAAGAAGTGTTCAACGCCGGCATTTCACGTTTACCAGTTTTATTAAATTTTCCCATTACTTCTTTTCTCCGTATTTTTTAGGTTCAGCTTCAGAAATTCTCTGAGGATAAATCTCACGAATTGCGTCTTGCTGTTCTCCATCCAAATCAGCATAATTCTTCTGCCACTTCTCCTGAGCCAGTTCATCACGCAACTCGTTGTAAGCTGCTACCAACTCATTCTGTACAGCCATATATGCCTTGTATGAAGAGCCACGGTCGCAACGCAAAGAAACCACATGGTTTTCCGTAACCTGTACCGTACCGAAGTATTGCACATTCTTAGCTATTTTCTCCGGTTTGGTTTCATCGTTATACGGATTAGCTATGAAATCCTTTGCCTTTGCACGCAATTGATCCACACTAACGTAATCATTGCCACACATCAACTGGTCGTTCATATTCAGGAAGACTTGCAACACGTTACGTTCCTTCTTCTTTTGGTCTTCAATCTTCTGGTCCTTCTCCGGTGGAGGCGGCAAACGTCTTGCCAAACCACGGTCGGTATCCATAGAAGTCGTAATCAAGAAGAAGATAAGCAACAAGAATGCAATATCCGCCGTAGAACTTGAGTTAACTTCGGGACATTTTCTTTTTCCTTTTGCCATTATTCTTTCCTTTCATTAAAGGTGCTTTACAGACCTTTGTTACTACTTATGACAATTTTTTCTTAATACCACCGAGCAGCATGCATGCGATAGCCACTACAAACAGTGCATAAAGAGAATAAAGGAACATATCAGTAGCTTGCGCCCAGAAACCTACGTTGTCTGTTTTGTCATAACCGATAATTTCCACTTTCTCAGGGCTACCCATGAGCCATGTAATAACAAGGACAATGATAGAGCCTGCCAATACATAGAGTGATCCCATGGAAGCTTTCGGATTGCTTACCAAGAAATGGAAGAAGCTTACTACAGCCGCAACAGAAACAATGGCAAAGAACGCGTATGTCAAGAACAGCAAAGCATCTGTATATGCAGGTTGCCACATTTCCGGATCTACTCCCATCAGTACTGCATCGCCTTGAGCGTCTCCACCGAAGAAGAACAAGCCCAATACTACCAAAATGGCAGCAAACATAGCGTACAGTACGTAGTATGAAATTTTATATGATAACTTAGCCATTTTGATTATTTTTTGTATTTCAAGTCATATTTGATAACCATATCCAACAGAGTGATAGAAGAGTCTTCCATTTCACTTGTCAAAGCTTCAATCTTAGAAAGGATATAGTTGTAGAATACCTGCAGTACCAATGCAGCGATCAAACCGAAGATAGTAGTAATCAAGGCAACCTTCATACCACCTGCAACAACCGTCGGAGAGATATCACCTACCTGCTGGATTTTATCGAACGCCTGCACCATACCGATTACAGTACCCATAAATCCCAAAGACGGAGACATGGCGATGAACAATGTAATCCAAGAGCAACCTTTTTCCAGGTAACCAGCCTGTACACCACCGTAAGATACTACAGACTTCTCTACTACGTCAATGCCTTGATCAATTCTCATCAAGCCTTGATAGTAGATAGAAGCGATAGGACCTCTTGTGTTACGTGCGATGTCTTTAGCAGATTCAACGTCACCTTTCTCTAAAGCAGCTTCGATAGCAGCCATAAATTTCTTGGTATTGATTTCTGCCAAGCTCAAATAGATGATACGTTCGATACAGAATGCGAGACCGATAACTAATGCGATAGCTACCAAACTCATGAAAGATGCAGTACCTTCAATAAACTTTGTTTTCAATTCTTTGTGAATACCGCCTTCTTCAGCATCTACAGTAGCAGTAGCAGCATTATCAGCTACAGCTGCCGGAGCAGCTTGTTCTGTTTGTTCAGCTGCAGGAGCATCTTGAGCCTGAGCAAGTTGAGTTGAGCCAAATGTCAAGGCTCCCATCACAGCAACAATTGCAAATAACTTTTTCATTGTGTGTCTAATTTTTAAGATTAATTAATTAAATTATTTATTGTATTTATTATTGTTTTTTCTTCCCTATTTATTTTGCGGAGAGACGGGGATTCGAACCCCGGATACCCTTTAGGGGTATACACGCTTTCCAGGCGTGCCTCTTCAACCACTCGAGCATCTCTCCAATAGGCACTTTTTTGAAATCGGGTGCAAATTACAAAAAAATTGCGAATCACCAGCGTTTTCAGCTACAAATGTATTCTTTTTTTTGTAGTTCCACTCCATTCTCCCCGTTTTATATTGAATAAAATATCAAAATTAATAAACTTTAAAACCTCAATCAGATTATTCAAGCATTCCAAACACTTTTAAAGCGTTTGCAGAAGTGGTTTGCGCCACTTCTTCGGGAGAACAGCCATACACCTCGGCAACCTTCATTAACGTATCCTTCACGTATGCACTTTCATTCCGCTTGCCCCGATTGGGAACCGGAGTCAAATAAGGTGAGTCTGTCTCCAGCACGATTCTTTCCAGCGGAATGTGCTTCAAGACTTCCGGCAAAGCGGACTTCTTGAAAGTGACCACCCCGTTTATACCAACCATGAAGTTCGGAAATTCCGCCACCAATACGTCCGCCTCTTCCCGCGTCCCCGTAAAGCTATGGAAAATTCCGCCCAAAGAGGTACCCTGATAAGGTCTCAATACATTATATATATAATCGAACGCTTCCCGGCAATGAATCACAACCGGAAGACCATATTCCTGCGCCCAACCAATTTGCTTGTCCAGCACCACCTGCTGCTCTTTCAGGAAAGTCTTGTCCCAATACAGGTCCATACCGATTTCGCCTATTGCCACATAATTGTTTGGAGCGCACAGCGCTTCGGCTACCACCCCCAACTCTTTTTCGTAATCAGCATTCACGGAGGTCGGGTGCAATCCTATCATCGGATAGCAATATCCCTCATAGTCGCAACACACACGAAGCATGGGCTCTATAGTGGTACTATCTATATTAGGCATAAACACATGCGTAACCCCCGCATTGCGGGCACGCTCCATCACTTGCGGCAAATCCTCCGCAAACTCCTCCAGGAACAAGTGGGAATGTGAATCAATCAGTTTCATTTTTCCGTTCTATCAAGCTGTTTTTCACCGGTACGGTAATAGTAGATAATCCCATAGTCACGGCATAAGTCCAGCCGCTTTTCGTTGGGGGCCACCGCTTCAAATTTCTTTTCAATCTGATTCCACAACTCCAGAATCAGCGCATCCGCCTCCGCACGCATCGAAGCCAACACATCCAGGCTGCGGGCCGTTATGGACTGAAGGCTCTTCTGCTTCTCATAACCATCCATAAAGATGTCATAGTGCACCTTCACCTTGGCGATAGTCGGATTATAGATAGGTATGCCACCTTGAGACAGGCGTTTGCTTTCGCCTTTCACGATTCTACCTCCCCACTCTGCTAACAATGCCTCCGATGACAAGTCAGGCACATTATTATTATTCGCCTCCAAACCGTAATACTCTTTATGCGCAACACGCACCTCCGACCGTATCACTGCCAAATTCAGCACCTGGATAAAGTGAGAGATATACAAACGCGCAGTCTTCACATGGACCTGATGCTTACGTCCTGCCATAGCCTGACGCTCAAAGCATTCCATATAGTAGGTTTGCGCCGCTTCAAATTTAACAAGGAAATTTCGAGCCTTGCTCAACGAGTGCAAAGAAACAGCCAACTCAGACACAGCATACGTATCTCCTTTAGCGACCACCGCTTTCAGTGCCCGTATGCGTGCTTGATCGGTATTAGGTAATCTTCTATAAGGCATCTTTCCCCTCTTTTTAGGACTATACGTTCCGGTGCATCAGACTTTCCATCAGTTCTTTTAGCCCTGCCTTCTTCTCATCAGACACACAGACGGCTGCAAGGCTTCCCGCAGCACGTTCGCAATACTCTTGCATCTTCTCCTCACAAAGCTTC
The DNA here is from genome assembly GCF_029057325.1 of Bacteroides sp. Lineage (GTDB taxonomy): Bacteria > Bacteroidota > Bacteroidia > Bacteroidales > Bacteroidaceae > Bacteroides. The sequence continues at coordinate 49,714 of NZ_JAICZW010000013.1, forward strand.
CGGACACCAATCTGATTATAGAGGTTTGTCACCGCCGCGATTTTCTCAATCGGATTGAACGACTCCGCATCCACCCATCCGTCCAGTTCACCTCGCTGGCTGTCGGCTGCATGTTCAAACGCCTTTATCAGCATATAAGTCTTCTTGTTGCATAAGATATCACCACCGATATTCTTTCCAAACACCGCAGGGTCTCCATACACATCCAAGAAATCATCTTTCAGTTGGAAAGCGACGCCCAGGTTCATGCCGAAATCATACAAGCGATTCGCATCCTCCGGCGAAGCACCTCCCAACAGGGCACCTATCTTCAGACTGGCGGCTAATAACACCGAAGTCTTCAGACGAATCATTTCCAGATACTCTTCCTCTTTCACATCTTTCCGACGCTCAAACTCCATATCCAGTTGCTGACCTTCACAAATCTCCAGCGCGGTCAAACTGAATACGTCCATCACCTCCTTCAAATGCTCCTCCGGACATTTCGCCATAAACTGATAGGCCAATACCAACATCGCATCACCCGAAAGAATGGCAGCATTGTCACCCCAAACCTTATGAACCGTTTCCTTACCACGGCGACGGTCTGCCTTATCCATCAAGTCGTCGTGCAGAAGCGTATAATTATGATACACCTCAATGCCCGTTGCCACATCAAAGATACGAGCCACATCATCCTTATAGAGATTATAGGCCATCAGCATCAATACCGGACGGATTCTCTTGCCGCCCATAGACAGAACATACGTAATGGGATCATACAAGCCTTGGGGAGAACGGGAAAACTGCAATCCCGCAATATGGGAATTTATTCTTTCTAAAAGTTCGGAAACTGCAAACATAGTATTTCTAAAAATTAGGGAATGTCTGATAATGAAAAGAGGCTGCATTTCAGCAACCTCTTTCCTTATGATAAATCTGTTTTATTACTGCAATCTGAACATTACAGGCACTGTATATTTAACGCGTACCGGTTTACCGCGTTGCATACCCGGTTTCCACTTCGGCATACCCATAATCACACGGACAGCCTCTTTATCCAGATACGGGTCAACACCTCTCAACACTTTAGCATCAACGATACTACCGTCCTTGTTCACCACGAACTGTACAGTCACACGTCCTTGCGTTCCGTTTTCCTGTGCAATGGGGGGATACTTGATGTTCTTACCCAGATACTGCATCAAACCAGCCATACCGCCATTCGGGAATTCCGGCATCTGCTCTACCACCTCGAAGATAGTCTGCTCTTCCGGTTCTTCTTCTTCTACAGCCACGGGAACGTACTTGATTTCCACAGCCTGATTCAATTCTTCAGAAGAAACAACAGCAGTTTCTTCCACTTCAGTATCGTCTTCCACGATAGTCAGCGTTTCTGCAATAGCAGGAGCCTCGGGAGGTGGAGGAGTCACTTGTTCCGGTTGTTCAGTAATAGGAATGATTTCCTCTTCAAAAACTGGTTCGGAAGTAACCTGGCTCATGTCAATCTTGATGTCACGCTTTGTCCACTCGAACGCAACGAACATGAACGCGAGCACGATTACATACCCGACAAGCAGCCAAGTCGATTTCTTGCCCTCCAAGTCTGCTTTAGGCGATTTCTTAATTTCCATAATCTATAATATAATTTTTAGTGTTTCTCATTCGGGGCAAATATAGCACTTTTCCCATGAAAGTACACCCTTCACTCTTTTTTTTTACACAATAAGCGGTGCATTTTTGTTTTTTTAATCCTTCCACCACCTCTGTGTACTTTTGTGCCACAAATGTAACGAGATATTTTAGAAATACCGTATCTTTGGCAAGTTTTTTAGATGAATTATTGAAAATTTCTCTGTTGGAAGAATCAGGTCACACAAAAAACGTGATTTCGGCACATTATTTAACAAATCATCCGGGGAGTTTATCCGTGTCCGAACCGTACCCAATCCGTACGGAGAAAAACAAGCGCGGACAGCTTGCCAATCCGATATTCCGCCAACGAAATGATTTTTCTATCTAACGAACAGTTTTTTTAATCATTACAAATTCAGCAGTCATGAAAAAAATAACAATCGCAATCGACGGTTTCTCCTCCTGCGGGAAAAGTACCATGGCCAAAGACCTGGCTCGCGAAATAGGCTACATCTACATAGATAGCGGAGCCATGTACCGCGCCGTTACCTTGTATAGTATAGAAAACGACATTTTCCACGACGGGCACATTGACGCCGAAAAGCTGAAGGAGCAACTGAAGGACATCCATATCTCTTTCCGGCTGAACCCCGCGACCGGACGGCCGGACACCTATCTGAACGGTGTCAATGTAGAAGACCGCATCCGCACCATGGAGGTGTCATCACGCGTCAGCCCCATCGCGGCATTGGACTTCGTACGCCAAGCGATGGTGGCGCAACAACAGGAAATGGGAAAAGCCAAAGGCATTGTGATGGACGGGCGAGACATCGGCACCACCGTCTTTCCGGAGGCCGAACTGAAGATTTTCGTCACCGCCTCTCCCGAGATACGGGCACAACGCCGCTACGACGAACTGAAGACCAAAGGAGAAGAGGCCAGCCTGGACGAGATATTGGAGAATGTGAAGCAACGCGACTACATCGACCAGAACCGGGAAGTCAGCCCGCTCCGCAAGGCCGATGATGCCCTGCTGCTGGACAACAGCCACCTGACTATTCTTCAACAAAAGGAGTGGCTGGCCGAGCAGTTCAGAAAAGCAATCGACAAGGAGTAGGGGCAGACAGGTATCTGCTCCCTACCCGCTCCTTACCTGCTCCCTACCTGCTCCTTGTATGCTCGCCCTCTATAGACAAGGAGAAAACAGGGTAAAAGCAGGGAACAGGCAGGGAGCGGATAGGGAGAAAAAACAAAGAAAAAAACGAAGAAAAACAACAAGTATGGCAAAAGTAGAAATAGACGAAGGCTCCGGCTTCTGCTTCGGAGTGGTCACCGCCATCAACAAGGCGGAAGAGGAACTGGCGAAAGGGGAAACCCTCTACTGCTTAGGAGACATCGTACACAACAGCCGCGAAGTGGAACGGCTGAAGGCCATGGGACTGATTACCATCAACCACGAAGAACTGAACCACCTCCACAACGCCAAAGTACTGCTACGCGCCCACGGCGAGCCCCCCGAGACATACGACATCGCCCGCCGCAACAACATCGAAATCATAGACGCCACCTGCCCGGTAGTGTTGCGCCTGCAAAAGAAGATAAAGCAGGAGTACATGCAGGAGGGTAACAACAAGCAGATTGTCATCTACGGAAAAAACGGCCACGCCGAAGTGCTGGGGCTGGTGGGGCAAACCAATGGCGAAGCGATTGTCATCGAAAAGCCGGAAGAGGCACCCAGACTGAATCTTACCAAAGACATCCGCCTCTATTCGCAGACCACCAAATCACTGGATGGATTCCGGGATATTGTACACTACATCGAAGAGCACATCCCGCCCGAAGTGAGTTTCGAATCCTACGACACCATCTGCCGACAAGTGGCCAACCGCATCCCCAACATCCGCAAATTCGCCGCCTCGCACGACCTGATATTCTTTGTCAGCGGCAAGAAGAGTTCCAACGGAAAGATGCTGTTCAGCGAATGCCAGAAAGTCAATCCGAACGCACATCTGATAGACAGCGTAGAAGAGATAGACAGCGCATTGCTGGAAAGCGCGGAGTCCATCGGCGTATGCGGCGCCACATCCACCCCCAAATGGTTGATGGAAGAAATATCCGAGGCCATCAAGGCGAAATTGGGATAAAAGGCCGTGCATCGGGCTTACAGCCTTCGCTTTTGATGCAGTCGCCGGATTGCCGGATAGTCAACAAGCCTGAGAGCGGTATCGAGACAGACGTTTCGTTCTTCCCGAATGTAAAACATTTTTTCGGCCTTTTTTCGTAGTCGGCACGTTCCGGCAAAAAAATGGTCTTCCGCCTTCTTTTCCCTGTTCTCCTTATCCGCTCCCTGCCTACCCCCTATCAGGGCCTATTCGGCTTCGGACGTTCTTCGGACAAACTCCACTCCCTAGGACCGAAGAACGTCCGAAGAACGTCCGAAGAAACACCGAAGAAACTACGAAGTAGAAAAGGACCGGAAAAGAGGCAACGGGAAAAAACAGGAGGCAGCGGATTTTTCAGAAAGAAGATATCACATGTAAACAATTATGATTCAAAATCCCTTTTAGAGGAGCCATAGAAGTTAACGGGAACCGTCACTCCGCTTCTCTTCATCAGGAGTTAAAGCCGATACGCTTGTGCAGGATGCCGTTACGGGCGCATTGGCTTCAGCTACTAAACCGACCGGCCGGCTGATAACTCCTATAACTCCCGCAAATGAAAGAGCCGTGCATCGGGACTACAAAAAAACATAAATTTATTAGCCACAGCTTTAGCTTTTTAGTATCTTTGCGGCATACTAAAAACGAGTCGGACTCGCTTTTTCATCTGATTATTAACACTAAACAACAAATAGTTATGGGAACAGTTAAGTGTATTGGTATCTTGACATCAGGAGGTGACGCCCCCGGAATGAACGCGGCCATACGTGCCGTGACACGCACAGCTATTTACAACGGACTTTCCGTAAAAGGCATCTATCGTGGTTACAAAGGTCTGGTAACCGGTGAAATCAAAGAATTTAAAAGCCAGAACGTCAGCAACATCATCCAATTGGGTGGCACCATCTTGAAGACGGCACGCTGCAAGGAGTTCACCACTCCCGAAGGACGTCAACTTGCCTACGACAACATGAAGAAAGAGGGCATCGACGCCTTGGTAGTCATCGGCGGTGACGGTTCGTTGACCGGCGCACGCATCTTCGCGCAAGAATTCGACATACCGTGCATCGGATTGCCAGGTACCATCGACAACGACCTTTACGGAACCGATACCACCATCGGTTACGATACGGCACTGAATACCATCTTGGATGCTGTGGACAAAATCCGCGACACCGCCACTTCCCACGAACGCCTGTTCTTCGTAGAAGTCATGGGACGCGATGCCGGCTTCCTCGCCCTGAACGGTGCCATCGCTTCCGGTGCGGAAGCCGCCATCATTCCGGAATTCAGCACGGAGGTGGACCAATTGGAAGAATTCATCAAGAACGGTTTCCGGAAATCCAAGAACAGCAGTATCGTATTGGTAGCCGAAAGTGAACTGACAGGCGGTGCCATGCACTACGCCGAACGCGTGAAGAACGAATATCCGCAATACGACGTACGTGTGACCATCCTCGGCCACTTGCAACGCGGTGGTAGTCCTACGGCACACGACCGCATACTTGCCAGCCGTCTGGGAGCAGCAGCCATCGATGCCATCATGGAAGGACAACGTAACGTCATGATTGGAATCGAACATGACGAAGTGGTTTATGTCCCCTTCACCAAAGCCATCAAGAATGACAAGCCCATCAAGAAAGATCTTGTGAATGTATTGAGGGCGCTGTCTATCTGATTTATTTCAAAGGGAGTCAGAAGAAGTTAGAGGCCAATAGTCCGACTTGTGTCAGCAAGAGTATTGGCCTCTAACTTCTTCTAACTCCCTTTAACTCCCGATAACTCCTTAATTCTATAGCCACTTCCTCACAATATCCTCCGTTCGCTTCCACAACTCCGCCATCTGCACATGACGGGTGTATTTCTTCGAAAGATTTTTGGGACGGCAACTGGCATTCAAGGTGCCGGTACGCTTGCCCGCCTCTTCGTCCAGCAACAGACTGACCGCCGTGGCGGCTCCCTTGCGGGGAGTGCGGATAAAGGGACGGAAGAAAATATCCGTCAGGGGGTCGAACCACATCTGCATGGTAATGATATTGGTGGAGACCACGCCGGGGTCGGCGGCATTAACTACGATTCCTTTGTCTTTGACACGGCTTGCCAAGTCGATGGTAAACAGAGTTAGTGCCAGCTTCGTATTGCTATAGATAGGTATGCGCCAGAAGCCTCCCTTCCGTCCGCGAAGGAAGAAATCGGGGAAATCGAGGTGCCCGATGGCGTAGGTACACGACACCATGTTGACAATGCGGCTTCCCTCTCCCATCAAAGGCAGGAGCTTGCGGGTGAGCAAGTAAGGTCCCACGTAGTTGACACTCACCGTCTGTTCCAACCCGTCTTCCGTGATACGGCGTTCCGTCTCCAAGGTTCCGGCATTGTTCATCAGCAATGCCAACGGCTCGCCCCGCTTCAACAGCCTGTCGGCAAATGCAGCCACCGAGGCAAGGGATGCCAGGTCGATGGGGGCTGTCTCAATACAAGGATTGCCGGTTTCACGCATCAGTTGCTGACGTTTGGATTCGGCTGCCTGCGGGTCGCGGCACGCCATGATGATTTGATAGCCGGCAGTTGCCACCGCACGGGTGATTTCCATGCCCATTCCACCGTCTGCACCGGTTATAATTGCAAGTTTCATATCACATTCTTTTTAGGGAGGGAGTTAGAAGGAGTTAACTCCCGATAACTCCCTTCAAATTTTAAATTTCAAACTCATCCTTTTGCCTCGATTCTCTCTATCTCTCTCTTCAGGCAAGGAGGAAGCTCCTCCTTCAGGTGCTGATGGCACGCCATCTCGACAGAGTACATGCGGGCAATACAATAATTGCTGTGCTTGCAGTTGCAACGCGCATTCTCCTCGGCACGCATGCGGTTGACAAAGCCCGGTTCGTTGAGCAGGGCACGCGCCATCTGTACAGCCTCGAAGCCATCGTCCAGCACCTCGTCTATCTTCGCACGGGAGACCAGACCGCCTACATAAATCAGCGGCATCTTCAGGGCGGCACGGAACTTCAAGGCATCTTCCAGGAAATAGGCTTCCTTGAAGGGTACGGTGGGTATCATCCACTTGCCTACCATGCGCACGCCATACTTCAGCCACCAGCAGGTCATATAATGGGTCATGCTGCGGATGGGCATCTCGCCCCGCATGACGTACATCGGCGCCTTGCTGACGAAGCCGCCGCTCAACACCAGTGCATGGGCACCCGACTGCTCCAGCCGCTTCGCCACCTGCAGTGTCTCGTCCAGTTCCATGCCTCCACGGAAGCCGTCGCGCATATTCATCTTCACCAGTACTGCCATGTCGTTGCCGGCAGCCTTCATCACCTCTTCCATCACCATGTCCATGAAGCGCATGCGGTTCTGCAACGAGCCGCCGAACTCGTCTTTCCGATGGTTGGTGGAGGGAGAGAGGAACTGGCTGATGAGATAGCCGTGTCCGGCATGAATCTCTACGGAGTCGAAACCGGATTCGCGTGCCAGATTCACCGCGCGGCCGTAGGCACGTGCCATCTCCGGCAGTTCGTCGGCACGCAGCCCACGCACGAAGGTGGGCGAATAGAGGTTGAAACCGGAGCATGCACCGACAGGCGTACAGCCGCAAATACTCTTGTGGGACATGTTGCCGCAATGCCCCAACTGGATGCCTGCCGCCGCCCCTTCGGCATGTATGGCATCCGTCAATCTGCGAAGCCCGGGGATAATTTCGGGACGCATCCACAACTGGCGGTCAAAAGAGAGTCCGCTCTGAGTGACCGCCGCGTATGCCACGGTAGTCATACCGACACCACCCGCAGCTACCGACCGGTGATAATCGAGCAACATGTCCGATGGAGCGTTGCCGGGACACATGCTCTCGAAGGCAGCCGAACGGATGGTACGGTTGCGCAACGTCAAAGGTCCGAAAGTGACGGGAGTGAATAACTTGGATTCCATGAGAAGATTTATGATTTTAGATTTATGATTTCAGATTTAATTGTCAATTATCAATTGTCAATTAATAAAGGAAGGGGATGATACGCTTACGATTTCCTACCGCCTCATCGCCAAACTCCTCCCGATAATGCCGGTGGATGGCGTCGGCACGGGGAACCAGATTGGCGAATGTCCACCAGACAAAGACCCATGCCGCCGGAGAAGCGGTGAGTAGGGCAAAACCTGTCCATTCCACCAATTCGCCGAAGTAATTGGCAGAGGTGACGTATCGGTAGAAGCCTTTTCCTGGCAGATAATGTTTGGTGTCACCCGGTTTACGCAAGTGCCGTATCACATAGTCGGAATGCAGATTGACAAACATACCGGCAAAGAACAGAAAGATTCCCGACAAGGCATGAGGCTTCAGCAAATAGGCCCATCCGTCGGCGTATAAACCTTCGGGAACAAAATAGAACAAACCGCCCGCCTGCATCATGCCGTTCAGCAGATTGAAAAGAATGCCCATCGCCATGATTGCCACCGGCATCCGGCTTTTACCCTTCATCAGCAAGGGAAAGATGAACGAACGCTGGAAATAATGCAACTGAAACAGCAGGAAAAACAGATAAACCGGCATGGCAAAACCTACTCCGCTCTGCCCCCACAGCCAGAACATGACAACGAATACAGGTGCCTCCATCAGCACCCACGCCAACTTATTGTTAATGGCAAATCCCCACGAAGCCGTGCGGAACATGCCATACCCTGCCTTTACAAAATAAAGAGCTACAAAAACGACAAGTGCCACGGCACTCATCACCCACAGAAACAATTGAAAATCATTTTGGCTCATAGTCATTTTTTTAAACCGCACAAATGTAGGCAAAAAATACTGATTCACATGACTTACGAAGAAAGAAAAAACAATAACTCGTCGGTTGAATTAAATTAGAGAAAACCGTTGGCGGAATTAAATCAACAAGAAAATAGCTTCTGCAATTTCCCCTATATTCCCCGGTTTGACAGACACTTGCGTCTGTCGGCTTGAACACAAGTGTTTGTCACGCTGCACACAAGTATCTGTCAGCTCACTTTTCAACTTCTGATAATCAAAGAGTTAAACAACACAGGGAAGCAAACCTGCAAATTAATTCCACCAACGTTTTTTTACAAATAAGAAGTTTCGGGACTTCTGCCAACATCTGTCGGCACAGGTGGCAAACAGCAACCTGAAGAAAGTGATTACTTCACTGAGCAATCTATAAGCAAAGTTCTCATAGTGAAGTCACCCTAAACCGCAAAGCAATGGATTCATTCTTCAGTCCTTTGGGCAACGTGACAATGACCTTGTCGCCCTTGGTGACATACTTCACGCCACGGTTGCCTTTCAGCAACCTCATGCTTCCTTTGGGCAGATTGCCGGTCCACTCTATCGTAGCGGGCAGTTCTTCGCCTTCGGGCAGTGCATAGATGGCGTAGAGTGTCTTGCCGTCCTTATCGGCGGTGAACCAGACATTGCCGTCATGATAGACAGGAGTGGTACGAGTGTTGTAGATGGCCTGCCCGTTGGCACGCAGCCATTCGCCCACCTCGTGCAGACGCTTCGCCACTTCCTCTTCGATTACGCCATCGGCTGTAGGACCTACTCCCAACAAGAGGCAACCACCTTTCGCCGTAATCTCAGTCAGGATGTTCACCACTTTCTGAGGTGACTTGAAAGGCGCATTGGGTACCCATCCCCAGTCATTGCTTAGCGTAATGCAGCTTTCCCATGGATAATCCAGTTGGGTTTCGGGAATGCCACGCTCCGGTGTCTGATAATTCTCGTTCTTGCCACGAATGGTGCGGTCCACCGAAATCAGTCCGGGATACCGCTTGCGGGCCTTTTCCAAAATGGCATCCAAGTGAATGTCTTCGCCTGTCACCCATCCGCCGTCCAGCCACAGGATGTCGAAGCTACCATAATTGGTCATCAGCTCATCCAATTGGTTTTGTGTGAATTTCTGATAGTTCGCCCACCATTCAGGATGGCGTTCCTTCTTGTAATTGATGCGTCGGTTGGGTGTGGCAAAGTGCGGATTCCAAAACCATTCACAGTGCCAGTCCGGTTTGGAGAAATAACAACCGATCATAAAGCTTTTCTGACGGAAAGCATCAAACACGTGGCGCGCCACATCTCTGCGCGGGTCGTTGCGGAAAGGGCCGTTCGCCACAGAGAAATCGGTATATTTGCTGTCGAAGGTACAAAAACCGTCGTGGTGTTTGGTAGTGAAAAGCATGTACTTCATCCCTGCATCCTGCATGATGTCCGCCCATTTCGAGGCATCCAGATTGACGGGATTCAACTGTTCTTTCAGTCCCCAATACCACTTTTTATACTCATCATAGGTCAAGTCCGTACGGCGTGAAATCCAATCGACATCTTCTGAACAGATGGACCAGGATTCCACAATTCCAGGCACGGAGTAAAGTCCCCAATGAAACAAGACACCGAACTTCTGGTCCTGCCATCTGTCTAATTTCGCCAACACCTCTTTGTCCGTAGGCCATACATAATCCGTCACTTCCGATTGTTTATGGACGAAACCTTGCACTTGCTCTTGGGCTGTCACACCCAAAGAAAAGGCAGCCAGCGCCAAGCCTGCCAATAGTTTCTTTTTAGATTTCATAGAATTTTATTATTAGATTAAACACTTGTTTGTCTGTTGGTACAAAAATACTGAAAATCCTCTGCCCGAGAAAGAATATTCATCAGGTTCTAATGTGATAAGACCATAAAAAAGTAGTACTTTTGGTGCGACAAACCATTGATCAATGAATAAATATGATGAAAAAAACGAAGTATTTTGCCGGTATTGGCATGGCGGCATTGGCTGCCCTGCCCGCCTTGGCGCAGCAGAAAGAGCGCCCGAACGTAATTATCATTTACGCCGATGACTTAGGATATGGCGACTTAGAATGCTATGGAGCCAAAAACGTGAAGACACCCAATGTGAACCGTCTGGCCGCAAACGGAATCCAATTTACCAATACACATGCGGTAGCCTCCACCAGTACTCCTTCCCGTTACTCCCTGCTGACCGGCGAGTATGCGTGGCGCAAACCGGGAACAGGGGTTGCCGCCGGTAATGCCGGAATGATTATCAAGCCGGGACAATATACCATGGCAGATATGTTCAAGAACGAGGGATATACCACCGCCGCCTTCGGCAAATGGCATTTGGGGTTGGGCACAGAAACAGGCAAGCAAGATTGGAATGCACCGTTGCCTTCCTCCTTAGGCGATCTGGGCTTTGACTACCACTACATCATGGCGGCAACAGCCGACCGTGTGCCGTGCGTGTTCATCGAAAATGGGAAGGTGGTCAACTACGACCCTTCCGCCCCCATCGAAGTCAGCTACAAAGCGAACTTTCCGGGAGAACCGACCGGAAAGGACAACCCCGAACTGCTCTATAACCTGAAATCCAGCCACGGTCATGATATGTCCATCGTGAACGGTATCGGACGTATCGGCTACATGAAAGGGGGAGGCAAGGCGTTGTGGAAAGACGAGAACATCGCCGATTCCATCACGCTACATGCCGTCAATTTCCTGAAGCAGCACAAGGATGAACCCTTCTTCATGTATTTCGCCACGAACGACGTGCACGTCCCCCGCTTCCCGCATGAACGCTTCCGCGGAAAGTCTTCCATGGGACTGAGAGGCGACGCCATCGTGCAGTTCGATTGGAGCGTAGGTGAAATCATGAAAACATTGAAGGAGCTTGGCTTGGCGGACAACACCCTGATTATCCTGTCGAGCGACAACGGTCCGGTAGTGGACGATGGCTATGATGACCAAGCCGAGGAGCTGCTGAACGGACATCGTCCTACGGGTCCTTATCGCGGCAACAAGTACAGCGCCTTTGAAGGAGGCACCATGGTACCTGCCATCGTTTCTTGGCCGAAAGGCATCAAGAAGAGAGGCAAATCGGACGTATTGATGTCACAAATCGACTGGATGGCTTCGTTGGGCAGCCTGATTGACGCCAACCTTCCCAAAGGAAGCGCCCCCGACAGCTACGACCGTCTGGGCAACCTCCTGGGTACAGACGATACAGACCGCCCCTGGGTAGTAGCTGTCTCTTTACCACATCTCCGCGCCCACGAGACTAACGCGACTCTGGGATGCCGGCTTGATAATTAA
>NZ_JAICZW010000130.1 GCF_029057325.1 Bacteroides sp.
ATCGCCGATACGGAAAATGGTGGCATAGACAAACTGACGAACTATATCGGATATGAAAAGAGGATGTGCCGGTTTTGGCACACCCTCTTTTTTATATGTTTCCCGAAAAAGGTTCCTAAAACCGTGTTTTGTGTATGACGGTTTATGCGCCAAACCTCTACTTTTACAGCCGATTCAAAAAAAAGAAATTCTATAGCGTATATATAAAGAGATAGAAATTTCACGGGTACGGACAACTGCCTGCATGTGGCGCGGCAGTTGGCAAAGGATGATACGGAATTGCTGAGCATTCCGCAACTGATGAAACAAAAGAAGTTTGAGATTGAAGCGGACGAGATAGGACTTGTCTATCCCATCATACAAGGCTGAATCCCGAAACAGGGCACAAAAGATATTTCTTGCCATTCTATTCCCTATACTCCGTCGGATTCACCCCCAAATTGCGCTGCACATAACGGCTGAAATAGGCGGGCGATGAGCAACCGAACATATCGGAGATGCGGACGAAAGTCAGCGACTTGTCTTTCAGGAGACGGGCAATGTCGAGAGCGGTGTAGCAGTTTATCCAATAGTTGGCCGCATAGCCGCTCACCTTCTTCGACACTTCGGAAAGATATTTGGGCGTGACGCAGAGGCGGTCGGCATAGTACGATACTTCGCGGTGTTGGCGATACGTGCCGTCCTCCAACATGGAGAGGAAACGGTTCATGATGGCGGCGCTTTGAGTGGAAATGTCCGTCTCGTCGTAAAGATGCGAATGGAAATCGAAGAAATCAAGGATGAGCATCTGCACGGCGGCAATGAGCATATCGCGGCGAAAGTGGTGTCCGGTGTCACTGAGACGTTGCTCCACCATGCGGAAGTCGCTGCGGCACACCTCCTGCAGCTCCGCCGTGAGGCGCATCACGGGGTTGAGGAAGAGAGCAAGCTGCCCTTTTGTACCGTAGTTACTCTGAGGCATACAGAGACTTATGAAATCTGAAGCGATATAGATGATTTTCACTTTGAAGTCGGCCGAAGGGTGCATCCATTCTATCAGCTTACCCTTGCGCACAATCATGAGGTCACCCTCACGCAATTCAAACTCCTGCCCGTTGAACGCAAACCGGCAGGAACCGCCCGTACAAAGCACATGAACCAGATACTCACTGCAACAAGCGTCATCGCAGAAGAGACTGTAGTTATTACCCCGTAAATGCCGCAACGAGTCGGCCACAACAATATTTTTCTCTCCTTCCATCGTCCATCTTCATTTTATACCAATTGCAAAAATACACGTTTCCAATCATATAGAGGAGATAAAAATCACGGATTGACTTACCTTTTTTACTGTTTCCGGTCGAACAGGCACAGCGAAAACCTGCAAAAACCGAAATAAATGTATTTTCATCTGCAATCCATGTAATGCTGCTCATGGGTAATATACCTACTTTTGCATCACAATAATTTTGCAAAAGGAATAGACATGAATCACAGAACATTAGGACATAACAGACTGCGCGTATCCGCCGTCGGACTGGGGTGCATGGGTATGAGCCACGCCTACGGTGCGCCTGCCGACAAACGCGAAATGAAAAGTCTGTTGGCAGATGCCGTAGATATGGGTTACACATTCTTCGATACCGCCGAAGCGTATGGAACCCCGCACAATCCGCATGACAACGAGGAACTGCTTGGCGAAGCCTTGAAGCCGCTGCGCGACCACGTGGTGATTGCCACCAAGTTCGGCATTTCCTTCGACAGACCGGACGAGCCGGGCACGCATACTGTCATCCCCTGCTCGCACCCTGACGTGATACGTCGTTCGGTGGAAGGCTCGCTGCGCCGCTTGCAGACCGACCGAATCGATCTTTATTACCAGCACCGCATAGATCCGGATGTGCAACCGGAAGAGGTAGCGGAGGTCATGGCCGGCCTGATACGCGAAGGGAAAATCCTGCATTGGGGCATCTCGGAAACAACGGAGGAGTACTTGCGCCGCGCCCATTCCGTCTGCCCTGTGACCGCCATCCAGAACCGTTACTCCATGATGGCACGCCACCACGAACGGCTTTTCCCTGTACTTGAAGAATTAGGCGTGGGACTCGTCGCCTTCTCACCCCTTGCCAACGGTGTGCTGACCACCCATTACACCGCAAACAGCCGTTTTGATGCCGCTACCGATTACCGTGCCTCCATGCCGCAGTTCCGCAAAGAGAGTTTCGAGCAGAACCGTAGTCTGTTCGCTTTACTTGACCGTCTTTCCGAAGAGCATCATGCCACGCCTTCGCAGATTGCCCTTGCCTGGATGCTCTGCAAGCGCCCATAGATAGTGCCCATTCCCGGCACACGACACCTCTGCCGCCTGAAAGAGAATATCGGAGCTGCCGACATGCCTTGACATCGGAGGAAGTGCGGAAGATTGACGAAGAACTTGACAATATGAAGATGAGCGAGGTGTTTGGCGGGTCGCCCGTGAAAAAAGCCGAATAAAAGCAAGTCCATCTAGTGGCAGCATGCCATGCACGACAGGATTTCACACCTACGGGAAATATCATTTTGTCACTTCTGACACTTTGTATTTTGTAATCGCTGAGAATCGCTTATTTCCATGCTAAGTAAGAGTGAACGCAAAAGAATGAAACAATTTTTCATAGAGAATTGATTCATTAATAAATACAAAAATACGTACAAATGAAATAGAGAAAAAATTGTCCGATAAGAGCAAGAATCACATCGTTTTTGCCTTTTCCAAGACCATTTTGGCCCTTACTTTCCTCTTTTTCGAAGTACGATCGAAGTATTTCCGAAAAATTACTTAAATGTTTCTTCAGTGCCGTCGAAGTATTTCCGAAGAAACACTTCGATCGTACTTTTTGAAGGCTTTGTCGCGTCATCCTATTTGATGCGATTTGAAAAATCGGAAAGAAGGCGGATTACACCGTATCCATAACCACCACTTTCTTATACATACACAAAATCGGGATTCAGCACAATACAAGTAGAATAGTCTTCAATGGCCCCATCCACATCATTCGAATTGTCTTTCATAAATCCGCGCCTGTAATATCCGCTATAATTTTCCGGATTGTATTCTATATACTTTCCATACGTTTGATATCCGAGCAAAAACCCAATCATTCACATCCGGTTTTGCTACTATTTTATAGTAATCTATAGCCTGCACATATTTGGACACACTCTCATAAACTATTGCAATATGCGCAGGCCACATCACATCATTCTTGTTTATCTGATACCGATTAAGATACAAATGACACAAACGACAATAAATCCCATTTCATTCTATTTTAAAAGTTACACTTACGTTCTCTATGCTTTAATAGACGTTTTAGAGAAAAGGTAAACACAGAGAGGAGATTTTTTTAATTGTCTGACCCGTATTCTGAGTATGTTTACATACTTGGCAAAGTATCTTAAGATACTTTAGTGAATATCTTTACAGGTTGTCCTCCTTTTGTCTTTTCCTAACTTCACTAGATATTTAATGTTGAATTTTGCATCATTACTTCCTAAAATAACTTTAAGAGTAGCATTTCCAATTTTCTTCTCCAATCCCGATTTTGTAGTAGGAATTACAATAGCGTTCTCCAATGGGAAACGTCCGTTTCGTTAATTTTAAAGGAACGTGTATATATTTTCATTTTCTTCCATATTTATTCTCAAACTCAGTAATTATATCAAGAAACTCCGCCGGAAGATAGTTCATTGCTTGCTTTCTCAACTCGTCAGGTACACCAAAATAAGCTTCCGCAATACTGCCTGTAATACATCCAATGGTATCACTGTCACCTCCTATAGATATTGCGTTTCGTACAGAATCCTCAAAGTTCTCACCATCGAGGAATGCGACTATGGCTTGCGGAACACTATCTTGGCATGTCCCTTCCCAAGTATAAGTCGGTCTGATTTCATCACAGGTGAATTGGAGGTTGTATCTAAAGCGTTCCTCTATCTCAGAACGAATCCCCTCTTTAGTATATCCTTGCCTCGCCATCATAATGGCTAATGCTGTTGCCTGTGCACCTTTTATTCCTTCCGGATGATTATGTGTACATTCAGCACTTCTTTTTGCCATAGCAAGAACCTCTTCCTTTGTATTGAAAGCCCATCCCACCGGGCCAACGCGCATGGCTGAACCATTTCCGCAGCTATTATACGGTCGAAAATCTTGCAACCGGATTGTGCGAACAAGCCAATTTTGAAATTCATTTCCATATCCACCCATTGGCCAAGGATGTTTCTCTCCATACATACTATAATAACGTGCGACCTCACCTCCATGTAGAAGCCAGTCAGCCGTTGCAAGAGTCAAAATGCTGTCATCTGTATAACTTTTATCTGGGTCAAAAAACTCAAAATTCTTTAACTTTATAGGAGCGAATTCATACCCACTACCTACTATGTCTCCAATAATACTACCAATCATAATTATTTATATTAAGTTCATTATTTTATCTATTGTTCTCGTCATCCTTTTTGCCCAAACCTTCATACTCAGACTTATCCATTGCCGACTTGTCAAAGTTACGATTGTTCAGCAACCGTCTTCGCCCGGAGGTACGGCCGAAGCAATGTTTCTTGCCGACCTCAAACTGAAAGCAAAGATTAGAACTCTCGTTCGCCATAACTGTTGTTAAAGGTTACGGTACAAAAGTATATCAGGCTATGAAAAGGCAACATTATTCTCTTTCTGATTAGTATCATCGTACAAGCCCAATCGGCAATTTATAACCAGAAAAACATCCAGTAGTACCCAACTTTGTACCCCAAGAACGCATGATATTTTTTAGAGATGTTTCGGTTTCACATTTCAACCACATATATATTTCATAATCATCAGAACGACTATCAGAAGTAATCTTTCCTGTAG
>NZ_JAICZW010000131.1 GCF_029057325.1 Bacteroides sp.
GAATGTCCGAAGAACGTCCGAAGAAACACCGAAGAAACTACGGAGCGGGTAAGGGCCTGACAAGACGCGAACCGGAAAAACAGAGCGTGACGGAATTTTCGGCAGGAGTTCGCTCCATGTAAACATTTATGATTATCGATTCTTTTTAGAGAGATTAGCAGCCGCCCAATCGGTTTAGGAGTGAAAGCCCATTGCAATCCGTTTTTCCATCTTTCACCGAAGGCATAAACACCAAAGAGACGGCTTCAAGATGAAAAAACATCCTGAAACCGCCTCTTCTGATGAAATAGAACTGTCGTTGCGCTTATTCGGCAGTCAGTTCTGCTCCCGGTTTGAACTTGACAACCTTCTTTGCGGCAATCTCAATAGGATTTTTGGTAGAAGGATTGATACCTACACGGGCTCCTCTTTCCGCCACACTGAAGGTTCCGAAACCTACCAATGAAACTTTCTCACCGGCTTTCATTGCTTTACCTACAGATGCAATAAACGCATCCAATGCTTTCTTTGAGTCAGCTTTCGACAAACCGGACTCCGTTGCCATAGCGCTAATAAGTTCTGCCTTATTCATAGTTTTTTTAATTGGTCGTTGATATATTACAGAGAAAACATGCCTATCTCCCTACCGTTCACTCACACAAAAGTAGAGCAATAATTCTGAACATCAAATAAAAACATTAAAAAGATATTGGAAAACAGCGAAAAAGAGAGAATCAGAACGACTTTTTCTGTTATAGAACAGAATTAATTCGTACTTTTGCCCGAAAAAGTACGGAAGCATCCCGTTTCCGATGCAAAGGGACGAGAGAGCTTTCATTTTCGGTTTACATTATTTTTCTGATAATCCTGAAACGAAACAACAGATTATGAACAATATACCTACTGTCACCAAAAACCTTCTCATCATTAACGCGCTGATGTTTCTGGGCACGGTTGTCGCCCAAAGCTACGGCATTGAACTGGAACGATACTTAGGCTTGCACTTCTTCCTTGCCAAAGACTTCAATGCGGCGCAATTGATTACCTACACCTTCATGCATGCGGGATTCACGCACCTGTTCTTCAACATGTTTGCCGTATGGATGTTCGGACGGATTCTGGAACAGGTGTGGGGGCCAAAGCGCTTTCTGTTCTATTACTTAGCTTGCGGCATCGGGGCAGGGCTCATACAAGAAGTGGTGCAATACATCCATTATGAAACGGTGCTTTCCGCATACGACAGCGTAAATACGGGAATATCCATCATCCCGATGACAGAATATCTCAATATGATGACCACCGTAGGCGCATCGGGTGCCGTATATGCCATCCTGCTGGGATTCGGCATGCTGTTCCCCAACCAGCAGATGTTCATCTTCCCGCTGCCATTCCCCATCAAGGCCAAGTATTTCGTCATCGGCTATGCCATCATCGAACTTTATGCAGGATTGGCGAACAACCCGGGCGACAACGTGGCACACTTCGCGCATCTGGGCGGCATGATATTCGGCTTTATCCTTATTATGTATTGGAGAAATAAGAACAAAGGAAATGGCTACTATTATAACTGATTTGAAAGAGAACTTCCGCAAAGGAAACATCTGCATCCAACTGATTTACATCAACGTGGCGGCATTTATCCTCACCTCGCTGACAGAAATCCTGCTCCAGCTCTTCAACCGGAGCATGGCAGAGGCGTTCGAGTGGTTTGAGTTGCCCGCTTCGTTTTCCCGCTTCATCCTGCAACCTTGGTCGTTGCTGACGTACATGTTCATGCATGCAGGAGTGACGCACATTCTTTTCAACATGTTGTGGCTCTATTGGTTCGGCACCTTGTTCCTCCAATTCTTCTCGGCCAAGCATCTGCGCGGGATATACCTGCTGGGAGGCATCTGCGGCGGCCTGCTCTACATGGTCGCCTACAACGTCTTCCCCTATTTCCGCCCCTTGACAGACTACTCCT
The DNA here is from genome assembly GCF_029057325.1 of Bacteroides sp. Classification (GTDB taxonomy): domain Bacteria; phylum Bacteroidota; class Bacteroidia; order Bacteroidales; family Bacteroidaceae; genus Bacteroides. The sequence goes on from NZ_JAICZW010000131.1 coordinate 1,943, forward strand.
TCATGTTGGGAGCCTCGGCCTCTGTGCTTGCCATCGTGGCCGCCACCGCTTATCGCGAGCCCGACTACCCGATACGGCTACTGCTGCTGGGAACCATCCGACTGAAATACTTGGCACTGATAGTGATAGGTACCGATCTGCTGTTCGTCACCTCTAAGAACGCCGGCGGACACATTGCCCACTTGGGCGGTGCATTGGCGGGATTGTGGTTTGCCTACGCCCTTAGCAAGGGAACGGACATCGTCCGGTGGATTAACAAAGCCGTGGATGCAATGACCTCCCTCTTCAGCGACAAACCCCGAAAACCCAAAATGAAAGTGCATTACGGCACAGGCAGACAACAAGACTACGATTACAACGCCCGGAAGAAAGCCCAATCCGACGAGATAGACCGCATCCTTGATAAACTGAGGAAGTCCGGCTACGACAGCCTGAGCACAGAGGAAAAGAAAAGCCTGTTCGATGCAAGCAAAAGATAGGGAGAACTAAATTAAAAAAAAGAGTAAAGAGTACACTTACAAAATTGTCAATTATCAATTGAAAAAAGAAGTGAAGCATTTCGGTAACTTTATCGCTTTCCTGATTCTGGCGCTCAACGCATTGTTCATCGGTGCACTGCTGCTCACTGCCTACAGCCCGCACATCCAGCCGACAGTGCATCCGGTGGAGGCGTGCATGGGGCTGACATTCCCTATCTTCCTGTTGATAAATGCTGGCTTCCTGCTCTTTTGGCTGATTATCCAACGCTACCGGTCGGCACTGCTTCCACTGGCAGGTTTCCTGCTGTGCTACGGACAGATACGCACCTACCTTCCCGTCAACTTTCATACCAAGAAGCTGCCTGAAAATAGTTTCAAGTTACTGTCCTACAACATCATGGGTTTTGACGGAGCTGTCAAGAAAGAGGGGAAGAACCCGATACTCTCCTACCTGAAAGAGAGCAACGCCGACATCCTCTGCCTGCAAGAGTATGCAACGGCAGAGTCACCCAAACACATCTCTCAAAAAGATGTGGAACGGACACTCAAAGCATACCCCTACCACCACATCAGCATGATAGGAAACACCAAAGGGTATGCCAACAAGATGGCATGCTACTCCAAATTTCCCATCCTATCGGCCCACACCGTAGATTATGACAGCCGGTACAATGGTTCCGTAGTTTATGAGATCAAGATAGGCAAAGACACCGTCACCCTGATAAACAATCATTTGGAGTCGAACAAACTCACCAAAACCGACAAGGATGTGTATAACGACATACTGAAATCTCCTGAAAAAGAAAAAGTAAAAAGCGGCGCCCGCCTCATCCTGCACAAATTGGCAGAAGCATCCGCCATCCGCGCCCCGCAAGCCGATGCGGTGGCCGACGAGGTGGCCCGTTCGCCACATCCTTCAGTCATTGTCTGCGGCGATTTCAACGACACTCCCATCTCATACACTCACCGCGTCATTGCCAAAGACTTGGACGACGCATTCACCGAATCAGGATGCGGGCCGGGAATCTCGTACAACCAGAACAAATTCTATTTTCGGATAGACAACATATTGATAAGCAAGAATCTGAAAGCCTACAACTGCACCGTGGACCGTTCCATCAAAGATTCAGACCATTATCCGATATGGTGCTACATGACAATTAATAATTAATACTTAGCATTTAATACCTAAAAAAACAATGTTCAAAAGAAGTATTCTAATTTTAGCAGCAAGCTGTATGATGTACTCTTGTACCACTCAGACGGAAAGCAATCCGTTTCTGACCGAATTCCAAACGCCTAATGGCGTGCCCCCCTTCGACCAAATCAAGTTAGAGCACTATGAACCTGCATTCCTGAAAGGCATGGAGGAGCAGAATGCCAACATCCAAGCAATCATCAACAACGCCGAAGCGCCGACTTTCGACAACGTGATTGCAGCCCTTGACAACAGTTCTCCCCTACTGGACCGCGTAGGAGGCGTATTCTATAACCTGACGGAAGCCGAAACCACCGATGAGCTGACCGAGCTTTCCATCAAACTGGCCCCCCTCTTGGCAGAACACTCAGACAATATCTCCCTGAATCAGGAACTCTTCAAGAAGGTAGATGCCGTCTATCGACAAAAGGAGAACCTCAACCTGACCCGCGAACAGCAAAGATTGTTGGAAAACACCTATAAAGACTTCGTACGCTCCGGTGCCAACCTCTCTGCTGAAGCACAAGAACGCTTGCGCGAAATAAACAAGCAACTCTCCACCCTCGGAATCACATTCAGCAACAACATCCTGAACGAGAACAACGACTTCAAGCTCTTTGTGGAGAAAGAGGAAGATCTCGCCGGTCTGCCCGAATGGTTCCGCCAAAGCGCCGCCGAAGAGGCCAAGGCCGCCGGACAAGAGGGCAAATGGCTCTTCACCCTGCACAACGCAAGCCGCCTGCCTTTCCTGCAATACTCCGACAACCGCCCATTGCGCGAGCAGATATACAAAGCCTACATCAACCGCGGCAACAACAACGATAAAAACGATAACAAGAAAATCATCGCCGATATCGTCAGACTCCGCCTTGAAACAGCCCGTCTGTTAGGTTTCGACTGCTACTCCAACTTCGTGTTAGAAAACACGATGGCAAAGAATTCAGCCGCCGTCATGGATTTCTTGAACAACCTGTGGGAATATGCCCTGCCAAAGGCCAAAGCCGAAGCCGCCGAACTGCAGAAGATAATGGATAAGGAAGGTAAAGGCGAGAAGCTGGAAGCGTGGGACTGGTGGTACTATACCGAAAAACTGCGCAAAGAGAAATACAACCTGGAAGAAGAGGAGATTAAACCCTACTTCAAATTAGAAAATGTACGCGAAGGAGCCTTTGCCGTTGCCAACAAGCTCTACGGCATCACCATGACCAAGCTAAACGACATCCCCGTCTATCATCCCGATGTGGAAGTGTTTGAGGTAAAAGCCGCGGACGGCTCGCAACTGGGCATCTTCTACGTGGACTATTTCCCCCGTCCCGGCAAGAGCGGCGGCGCATGGATGAGCAACTACCGCGAACAGCAGGCAGGCGTACGTCCGTTGGTATGCAACGTATGCAGCTTCACCAAGCCCGTAGGCGACACCCCCTCCTTGCTGACCATCGACGAAGTGGAAACCCTGTTCCACGAATTCGGCCACGCCCTGCACGGCTTGCTGACACAATGCCAATATAAGGGAACTGCGGGCACCAATGTCGTACGCGACTTCGTAGAGCTGCCCTCCCAGATCAACGAACATTGGGCTACCGAACCCGAAGTGCTGAAGATGTATGCCAAGCACTACCTGACCGGCGAGGTCATCCCTGACAGCCTGATCGAGAAGATTCTGAACCAGAAGACCTTCAACCAAGGCTTTATGACCACCGAGCTGCTGGCTGCCGCCATCCTCGACATGAACCTGCACAACCTGACAAGCACCGAAGGAATTGAAGTGGTGGCCTACGAAAAAGAGGCAATGGACAAGTTGGGACTGATTCCCGAAATCGCTCCCCGCTACCGCACCACCTACTTCAACCACATTATCGGCGGCTATGCGGCAGGCTACTACAGCTACCTTTGGGCAAACGTGTTGGACAACGATGCCTTCGAAGCCTTCAAAGAACACGGCATCTTCGACAAGCAGACAGCCGACCTGTTCCGTGAAAATGTCTTAGAAAAAGGAGACAGCGAAGACCCGATGACACTCTATAAAAACTTTAGAGGTGCTGAGCCTCAATTAGACCCGATGTTAAAAAATAGAGGTATGAAGTAAGTTTTTGTGAAAAAAAAGCTATATTTGCAGCCTTGTACACCATAGAATTAATTAAAAAAGTAATCATAATAAACTAAAAGTAACATGCAAAACAAAGGATTTGTAAGGGTTTTTGCGATATTGCTCACACTGGTGTGTGTGTTCTATCTCTCCTTCTCTTTTGTGACCCGCCATTACACCAATAAGGCGAAAGAGTTTGCAAAAGGCGATGTGAAAGTAGAACAGGACTACCTCGATTCTCTGGCAAATGAGAAAGTGTATTTCGGCAATTGGACGCTGAAACAATGTCGTGAAATGGAAATCAGTTTAGGTCTGGACTTAAAGGGTGGTATGAACGTCATCCTCGAAGTGTCCGTACCCGATGTCATCAAAGTATTGGCTGACAACAAGACTGACGAAGCATTCAACCAAGCGCTGGCAACTGCCGCCAAACAAGCTACAACAAGCCAGGATGACGTCATCACCCTGTTTGTAAAAGAGTATCACAAGATTGCTCCGAATGCTCCGCTGTCACAATTGTTTGCGACCCAACAGCTGAAAGACAAAGTCAATCAGAAATCGTCCGATGCCGAAGTGGAAAAGGTATTGCGCGAAGAGGTAAAGGCCGCCGTTGAGAACTCCTATAACGTACTCCGTACACGTATCGACCGCTTTGGTGTGGTTCAGCCCAACATCCAAAGTCTGGAAGACAAAATGGGACGTATCATGGTGGAACTTCCCGGTATCAAAGAACCCGAACGTGTAAGAAAATTACTACAAGGTTCTGCCAACCTGGAATTCTGGGAAACTTACACTGCAAGAGACGCCGCTCCCTATCTGCAAGCTGCCGATGCCAGACTGCGCAGCATCCTGGCCAATGAGATATCGGCTGAGGAGACAGAAAATGCAGAAGAAGCCGCTGCTGAGACAGCGCAAGCTACCAGCACCGCCGACAGCCTTGCCGCAGCCCTGAAGGGTGAAAGCAAAGCACAAGCCGCCGACCTGGCACAGATTAAGAAAGAACATCCGTTGCTGGCCATCCTGCAAGTCAACGCAGGTGCGCAAGGTCCGGTAGTAGGATATGCCAACTACAAGGATACTGCCGAAATCAACAGATACCTCTCCATGCCGGAAGTTAAGGCCGAAATGCCGAAAGACCTCCGCCTGAAATGGGGTGTATCCGCTTTTGAATATGACCCGAAAGCACAGACATTCGAGCTGTATGCCATCAAGTCAACCGAACGCAACGGCAAGGCTCCGTTGGAGGGTGATGTGGTAGTGGATGCCAAAGACGAATTCGACCAATATGGCAAACCGGCCGTCAGCATGAGCATGAATACCGATGGCGCACGCCGTTGGGCACAGCTTACCAAGCAGAACATCAACCGCAGCATCGCCATCGTATTGGACGATTATGTATATTCCGCCCCGAACGTAAATCAGGAAATCACCGGCGGACGTTCACAGATTACAGGTCACTTCACTCCCGAACAGGCCAAAGACTTGGCAAACGTATTGAAGTCCGGTAAGATGCCGGCTCCCGCACACATCGTACAGGAAGACATCGTAGGTCCGTCACTGGGTCAGGCTTCCATCAACGCAGGTATCATGTCATTCGTCGTGGCACTGGTTCTGCTGATGATTTACATGTGCTCCATGTACGGCTTCATTCCGGGCATGGTTGCCAACTGCGCCTTGATTCTGAACCTGTTCTTCACGCTGGGTATCCTCTCTTCTTTCCAGGCGGCCTTGACGATGTCCGGTATTGCCGGTATGGTATTGTCATTGGGTATGGCTGTGGACGCCAACGTGTTGATATACGAACGTACCAAGGAAGAGTTGCGCTCGGGCAAGGGTGTAAAGAAAGCGTTGGCCGACGGTTACTCTAACGCCTTCTCCGCTATCTTCGACTCTAACTTGACATCTATCATCACCGGTATCATCCTGTTCAACTTCGGTACAGGTCCTATCCGTGGTTTTGCCACAACGTTGATTATCGGTATCTTGATTTCGTTCTTTACAGCCGTATTCATGACGCGTTTGTTCTACGACCACTTCATGAGCAAAGACAAACTGCTGAACCTGACATTCTCTTCCGGCATCGCCAAGAACATGATGACGAACGTACACTTCGACTTCATGGGCAAGAGCAAGCAATGGCTTACTATTGCAGGTGTGACCATTGTCATCTGCCTCGGCTTCTTGCTGACACGCGGTTTGAGCCAAAGTATCGACTTCACCGGCGGACGTAACTTCAAGGTACAATTCGAGAACAAGGTAGAACCCGAACAAATCCGTGAACTGATTTCCCAGAAGTTTGGTGACGCCAACGTCAGCGTCATTGCCATCGGTACAGACGGCAAAACTGTACGCATCAGCACCAACTACCGCATCGAAGAAGAAGGCAACAACGTTGATTCTGAAATCGAAGCATATCTGTATGAAACACTGAAACCGGTATTGACCCAGAACATCACCCTGGAGACCTTCATCGACCGCGACAACCACACCGGTGGTAGCATTGTCAGCTCACAGAAGGTAGGTCCGAGCATCGCAGACGACATCAAGGTTTCTGCCATCTGGTCTGTTGTACTTGCTTTGATTGCCATTGGTATCTACATCCTGATCCGTTTCCGCAACATCGCATATAGTATCGGTTCTGTAGCAGCATTGGTTTGCGATACCATCATCATATTGGGACTTTACTCCATCTGCTGGGGCTGGATGCCGTTCTCTCTGGAAATTGATCAGACATTTATCGGCGCCATCCTGACGGCCATCGGTTACTCTATCAACGATAAGGTGGTAATCTTCGACCGTGTACGCGAGTTCTTCGGTCTCTATCCGAAGCGCAACAAGATGCAGTTGTTCAACGAATCACTGAATACGACATTGGCCCGTACCATCAACACTTCTGTAAGTACGTTGATTGTGTTGCTGTGTATCTTCATCCTTGGTGGTGATTCCATCCGTAGCTTCGCCTTCGCCATGATTCTGGGTGTTGTATTCGGTACCCTGTCTTCTCTGTTCGTTGCTTCTCCTATCGCCTACACGCTGATGAAGAAAAAGAACACGGAAGAGCAAGCTGCATAAGCAGCCCGACCAAGAGGAATAATTTCCTGACTACATAACAGAGCCGACCTATTCGTCCCACCGGATAGGTCGGCTTTTTTTGTGGTCAGGAAGGAAAACTATCAGTTTCAACAAGCGAAACGATTGGCTTCAATAGGTTTTCTGGAGATTTCAATTGGTTTTTCCAATAAATAGACTATCTTTGCCATCTATGAAAAATACCTGTATCAAGTGGCACCTACTTTCCTTTTTGCTTGTCATCTGTGCAGCCTCAGCCGCCACACCCAAGCAGAATTCCGGAATGAACATTGATTCTATCCTAAGGGTACTGGACCTGGAGATAGAACAACGTGACACGTATGTTTCTCAAAAAGAACAGAAGCTCCGGTTCCTAAAGGAGACGCTGGTACAGACCAAGGATATGCGGCAACAATTCACTATCTGCGAAAACCTCTTCAATGAATACAAGCATTATCAATACGACTCCGCATACGTGTATGCCCTCCGTACACTCGAAACGGCAGAAAAGATAAAAGACAATTCCTTAGTGGCATGGGGCAAATGCCACCTGCTCTACTGCTATATCTCCGTGGGCTTCTTCAAGGAAGCGGAAGAGGTGATGTCCGGTTTTTCCATCGAGGGGCTGTCACCCGAAGAGTTGCACGAATACTACTCCACTTGCGTCTATTTTTACCAGAACCTTATCACGTTTGCCATGGGGACGGACAAATTGATGCAGAAATATCAAAAGGAAAAGCAGAAGTATTATGAGCTGGCCCTGCAAAACGGAACTTTACTCGCCGATGACGGCTATCGTACGCAGACGGAAGACATGCTCCGTATTGACGGAGTATCCATCGAGAAAAGTATAGAGCAGCGCATCCGGCTGCTTTCCAAGTATGACCTGTCCTTGCATGAACAGGCTGTGCAATACTGCATCCTAAGTGAGAACTCAGATGCCTTGGGCAAACACGAAGAAGCTATTTACTACGCAGCACTTTCGGCTATAGCCGACATCCGGTCGAATACCCGTGAAACGCTGGCCACCAAGCTACTGGCCTCCTACATGTATGACCGAAAGGAGACGGACCGCGCCCTGAGGTACATTCGCGCAGCTCAGAAAGATGCCAACTTCTATAACACCAACCTGCGTAAGATAGAAATCAACACGCTGCTGCCCATCATCGATAACGAACGATACAACGCGGCCAACCGACAGCGCATCATCATACTCAGCATCACGGCGATCACCATCCTGTCGGTGGTCTTGCTTACAATAGTAGTCATCAGTACCCGGAAGCGGAACCGCAACCTGCAGGAGGCACGCAAAAAGATAGCAACCGCCTACGAAGAGATAGAACAGCAGGCACAGCAACTGAATGAAGCCAACAGTACCCTTTCCACCGTCAACCACAAGTTGCAGGAGGCCAATGAAATCAAGGACCAGTATATCGTCCAGTCGCTCTACAGCAACTCGGACTTCGTCAACCTGGTGGAGGAGAAATGCAAGCTGTTCGAGCGCAAACTCAAGGCCAAGCAATACACCGACCTCCCCTCCATGCTCACCAGCATGGGCATCAAGCAGGAACGGGAACGGATGGCCTCGACCTTCGACCAGGCTTTCCTGAAACTGTTCCCCAACTTCCTGGACGAATACAACCAGCTCTTTCCCATAGAACAACACATCAAGCTGGGAAGCAACGGCGTCTTACCCACTGAAGTGCGTATCTTCGCCCTGATGCGACTGGGCATCGAGGATAACAATCTGATAGCCCATTACCTAAACCTGTCGCTCAACACCATTTATGTATATAAAAGCAAAGTGAAAGCCAAGGCCATTGTACCGCAAGACGACTTCGACCACTATATCATGCAGATACCGAAGCCTTAAAGCTACCTTAATTTTCTTTGCTTCTCTTTTGCGTTTTCTTTTGATTTCCAATATATTGAATACTTATCAATACTTAAATAGGCATTAATCGCTTTTCGGAATCTTCCCTCTCCTCTAACTTTGCGGTAGTTAAATCGAATGTTAAACTTTAAATGTCAAAGCTATGAGAGAAAAAATTCATAGAATGCTTTTTCTAGTTCTGCTGTGCACGCTCTGGGCATTCTCACTGCCAGTTGCAGCGCAGACACTCAATCTGAAAGGCACCGTGACCGACGCTTCTACGCATGAAGGCCTTATCGGTGCAAATATCAAAGTCAAAGGTACTACACAAGGCTGCATCACCGACATCGACGGCAACTTCAGCCTTAGCAACGTCAATGCAAAAGCCGTACTGGTGGTATCGTCCATCGGCTACGCTACGCAGGAAGTGCCCGTGAATGGGCAGTCGCAACTGAACATCGTGATGAAAGAAGACAGCGAACTGCTGGCCGAAGTGGTAGTCATCGGCTACGGAACGATGGACAAGAAGGAACTCACCTCAGCCATCTCGCACGTATCGGAGAAAGACTTCCTCAGCATCAGCAGTATCGACCCCACCATGATGATTCAGGGCAAAGTGCCGGGTGTCTCCATTACGAACACCGGGGCAGGCGACCCGAACAACCAGGCCAGCATCCAGATTCGCGGCGTATCGTCGCGTTCGGCAGGACTGGGTCCGCTGATTGTCATAGACGGTGTGCCGGGCGGTAACCTGACCAACCTCAATGCCAACGACATCGCCAGCTTCGACATCCTGAAAGACGGTGCGGCATCGGCCATCTATGGCACGCGCGGTTCTAACGGTGTCATCCTGATTACCACCAAGAAGGGACAGAAAGACGGTGTTGTACGCACTTCCTACAACGGCACGTTTGCCTTCGATGTGATGAAAGAAGAACTGGATATGCTCAGCGCACAGGAGTATCGCGACCTCCGTCTGGCCGACGGCAAGGGAGTGGACCTGGGCGGTAACGACAACTGGCTGGATGCCGTAAGCCGCACCGGCTTCACCATGCAGCACACGCTGACTCTGAGCGGTGGCAACGACAAGACAAACTACCGTGTCAGTGCCGACTACCGGGATGCCAAAGGCATAGACCGCCGTTCGGGACGCGAAGAGTACGGTGCCCGTGCCTCCTTTAATCATACCACAGCCAGCGGTCTGCTAACTTTCACGGCAAACCTCGCGCCGCGCATCGCCTACCGCGACCAGTCGGACTGGAACGCCTTCCGCAACGCCATCGAGGCCAATCCTACCACCCCGATCATGGACCCGGAAGACCCGAGCCGTTACTACAACTTCCAAGGACAGGTAGTGAGCTACAACCCGGTAGAAGCCTTGAAGATAGAAGAGAGCAAGGGCGAAACCAAATTGCTCGATTGGGATGCTACCGCCAAACTGAACCTCTTCCCCCTGCTGCTGAAGGACAAGACGTCCCGTCACTCGCTGACCACGCAGATTACCTTTGCCGACCATCAATATGACAACTTCAACAGCTGGTTCCGCCCCTCCACCAGCACGCAGGCCATCAATGCCGGACGTGAAGGAGAAGCCTCACGCGACTATAGCAAGGAACGCCAGTCCATTCTGGAGTGGCTTGCCAACTACCAGACTTCCTTCGGGCAGCACAACCTGAAAGCCATGGTAGGCTACTCTTACCAATACTCCCAATATTCGGGCATGAACGCCTCCAACAAGGATTTCCCCAACGACGGTCTGGGCTCGAACAACCTGGGCACCGGCGAGTTTGCCAAGGACGAAGGCGAGATTGGCATGGGCAGCTACAAGAACGATGCCAAGCTGATTGCCTTCTTCGGCCGCATCAGCTACGACTACAAGGGCAAGTACCTGCTGACAGCCTCGCTGCGCCACGAAGGTTCATCCAAATTCGGCACCAACAACAAGTGGGGTAACTTCCCTGCCGTGTCTGCCGGATGGCGCATCTCCGAAGAGTCCTTCATGAAGGACATTCGCTGGATCGACGACCTGAAACTACGCGGCGACTTCGGTGTAACAGGTAATCAGGACTTCGGCAGCTACAACTCGCTGAACACCATGACCGGCTTCGGCTACTATAGCTACAACGGACGTTACTTCCAAGTATGGGGTCCGTCAAAGAACGTGAATCCCGACCTGAAATGGGAGAAAGGCAAGAACTGGAACGTAGGTATCGACTTCTCGCTGCTGAACAACCGCGTATATGGTTCATTGAACTACTTCAGCCGCCGCCAGCAGGACCTGTTAGGTAGCTACAAGGTGTCCGTTCCTCCTTACCTTTTCGACGAAACGTTCGTCAACGTGGGTACCATGAAGAACACGGGCTTTGAGTTCGACCTGAACTGGAATGCCGTCAACACGAAAGACTTCGGTTATACGGTAGGCATCGTGGGCTCTACGATGAACAACGAGTTCGTGGACTTCAGCAACTCCCAATACGTGGGGCAGGACTTCTACAACGTATGCGGTACGGAAGACCCTTACCCCTTCTACAACCTGCAACGCATCCAGAAGGGTGAACGCCTGGGCAACTTCTTCATGTGGAAGTACGCCGGCATAGACAGCAACGGTGACTGGCTGGTGTACGACCGCGACGGCGACATCATCAAGGCCACACAAGCTTCGGACGACGACCGCCAGGTAGTGGGCAACGGACTCCCCAAGTTCACAGGCTCCATGACACACAACTTCCGCTGCAAGCAGTTCGACCTCTCGCTCTTCTTCCGCGGTGCCTTCGGCTATGACATCTTCAACATCCACGACTTCTACTACGGAACGAAGAATTTCACAGGCAACGTCCTGAAGAAAGCCTACGGCAAGAACGACCGCATCTCGGCCAATGCCAATCCCGTGGTGTCGGACTACTTCCTGGAGCGCGGCGATTACCTGAAGCTGGACATGCTGACTCTAGGCTATACGCTCAACCTCGACTGCAAGTACCTGAGCAAGGTCCGCCTCTACGGCACGGCAAAGAACGTGTTCACCCTGACCAAGTTCAGCGGCGTAGATCCCTCCACCTATCAGGTGAACGGACTGAATCCGGGAGCTACCGGTTCACGTACCTACTATCCGTCGAGCCGCCAGTTCATCCTCGGCGTACAGCTGGACTTTTAAGGAAGAAGTAAAGATTTCAACAACTTAATCAAGAAACGACTTATGAAGATATTCAAATACATAACAGGAACCGTGTTGGCCGCCACCCTGGCCACTGCCTGCACGAACTTGGACGAGACACTCTACGACCAGGTCGGGACACAGAATTACTACAACACCAAGATGGACGTGGTGCGTGCCACCTTCCGTCCCTTCGAACATGCGTTCTGGAGCATCCAGGCACGTCACGTACTGAACGAGCTGACAGCCGACCAACTGATTACTCCCACACGCGACGGCTGGTGGGACGACGGCGGCAAATGGCGGCGCCTGCACTACCACACCTGGAACGTGGACGACGGCGGCGACCCACAGACCGAATGGAACGGTTGTTTCCAAGGCATCATGCAGGCCAACTACGTCATCGAAGACCTGGCCATGCTCTCACCGGAGAAGTTCGGTTTCAGCCGCGAAGAGTTCGACAACTTCCAGGGACAATGCCGTGCGTTGCGCGCTTGGTTCTATATCCGCCTGCTCGACGCTTTCCGCAATGTGCCGCTGGCAGTCAGCTTCAACGACGTGTCTAAGAACAGCGAAGGGCAGGTAGAGCCCAAAGTCATCTTCCAGTTCATCGAAGAGGAGCTGAAGGAGTGCATCAACCTGCTGACGAAGAAGGAGTCGTTGGGAGGAAACGGCAACCTGCAAGGACAGTGGACCAAAGCCGGTGCCGCCGCCCTGCTGGTACGCCTCTACCTGAATGCTGAAAAATACGTAGGCGAGGACCGCTATGCGGACTGCGAAAGCTATGCACAGAGAATCATCGACGGTGAATACGGTCCTTACCGGACAGCCGACCGCTGGGACGCACCGTTCGACTGGAACAACGAGACGTGCGACGAGGTTATCTTCGGTTTCCCTGCCTCGCAGGGCTATTCGTACTGGCACTATCAGGGAGACACCTACTGGTGGACCGTCCCTGCCCGTGCGCGCTACTACTTCGACGACAACAAGGCCAAAGCCGGCGACCACAACTGCAAGTATGCCGCCTCGCCCAGCTACGACCTGAACGGCAACCTCTATACCTACGAACTGGGCATGCCCGTCCAGAACTTCCGCAAATATGAGGGAGACGAACGTATGAAGCTCTATCGTAACCTGGGCGACAGCCGCCGCGAGGGCCTCTTCCTTTACGGCTATCTGGAATACACCGACGAGAATGGGGAGAAAAAGAGAGTACGTGCCCCGGAACAGCCCTACGACCTCTACATCCGCGATGCCGTGGGCAAGTTCCAGGGAATGGCTCCCGACCGGTGGCCCGATGACAAGGTGAGCAACCTGCAGAACGGCGACCACAATTCGGGATGGCACTTCTGCAAGTACCCCTTCTACAGCAATGACGACCCGGGACAACTGGAGGCCGACTACACGGAAATCCGCCTGGCTGAAATCATCTACTCGCTGGCAGAATGCAAGCTGCGCAAGGGTGATACGGAAAACGCCGCCAAACTGTTGAACAGCGTGCGCAAACGCAACTATCCGCAAGAGAAATGGGCAGAAAACCTTTATACCCCCGAAGGCGCCGCGCAGCTGGACATGCAGGAAATGCTGGCCGAATGGGGACGTGAGTTCTTTGCCGAAAGCCGCCGACGCATCGACCTGATACGTTTCGGAAAGTTCAGCAGCGGCACATGGTGGGACAAGTCTGCCGATGCAGATACGCATACCGAAATCTTCCCCGTCATGCGCGACATCCTGAACGCCAACCATAATCTGGTACAGAACCCGGGCTATAACAAGTAATGAGGAATTGGTGGCAATTACCACCAATATACTCCTGTTTGACAGACACAAGTGTTTGTCGTCTCAAACACAAGTCTCTGTCGCGACAGACACAAGTCCCTGTCACGCTGAACACAAGTGTCTGTTAAACCCTGATAATCAACCCAAAAACAACAAGAAAAAAGAAGAACATCATGAAAGCAATACACATACTTACAAGCTTGATTATATTGTCACTCGCCTTTGCGCTCGCAGCCTGCGAGGGCGAGAAAGACTTGATTGTCATCGAAGGAAATCTGCCTATCAAGACTTCCGCCTTCTATATGGTGGGCGATGCCACTCCTGCCGGATGGGACATCGGCAACCCCACGGCCTTGACACCGACCGAGGAAGATCCGCTGGTCTTCGTTTACGAAGGCCATTTGAACAGCGGCGAGATGAAATGCTGCCTGAAGACCGGCGACTGGGGAGCACCCTTCGTAAGGCCTGTCACCAACGGATGTGAGATTTCCGGAAGCGGTGTGCAGGAGACCACCTTCATCATGTATGCCGGCGACCCGGACAACAAATGGAGAGTGACCGAAGCCGGAAACTACCGGTTGACATTCGACCTGCGCAACTGGACCATTGCCGCCCAACTGTTAGGAAAATAACCCGTTCAGCATATCAAACACATCAACATAGATTATGAAAAGAGAACTTACACTATTCCCTGCCCTCCTCTTCCAACTACTGCTCACGGTGCTGGCATGCACCGGCTGCCAGAGTTGCTCGGACTCCGACCCGGACACCTCCGGGGAAGAGCCGAAACCGGAGGAAGGCATACACACCTATAAGGCTCCCCTCTACTGGAGCGTCTATGAATATTGCTGGCTGCTGGAACAGAAAGGAGTGCCAGCCGAACAGATGGACATCACGGAAGCCGAATGGGACCGCATCATCGACTGGGTGGCGCGCGACCTGAAGCCTTATGGCTACGACATGCTCTGCACGGACGGATTCATCCCCATGATTGCCGACGACGCGTCCGGCTACATGACGCGTTACGGCAGCATGTCGCTGAAGAAACTTGTGGAGAAGTGCCGTGCCAAAGGACTGAAACTGGGCATCTACGACAATCCGCTGTGGATACACGGGGCGGACAACACACCGGTGAAGGGAGCGGAGGGCGTCACCTTCGGCGACCTGAAGTACAAACAGGAAGATACGGTGCTGAATCCCGGGGAGAGCGACCGCTGGTTCTCTTGGGCCGTTGCCTCGCACAAGGGTACCCGAGAGTACATCGACGGCTTCTTCAAGCACTTTGCCGATATGGGCATCCACTACATACGCATGGACTTCCTCAGCTGGTATGAGGACGGTCAGGACCGCGGAATGGGCAAAGTGGGCAGAGGCTACGGACGCGACAACTACGAGCAGGCATTGAAGTACATCTGCGAGTCGGCCGCCCGCTACGAAGTATTCACTTCGCTGGTGATGCCCCATCTCTACCGGAACGCCGAACTGGAAAGCCGATACGGGCACATGGTGCGCATCGTGGCGGATACGGGCAACGGAGGCTGGGCGCACTTTTCGGATAACGACCGGCGGAAGTCCTACGGCACTTGGCCCAACTGCATGAACATGTTTGACGGCTTTGTCTATTGGTCCAAAGTGTCCGGACGCAGCAAGGTCATCATGGACGGCGACTTCATTCGTCTGAACACCTTTGCCACCGATGCCGAGAAAGAGTCGGTCATCTCCCTTCAACTGTTGGCAGGTGGTCCGGTGACCGTGGCCGACCAGTATCATTCCATAGGCGACAATCTCCGTTTCTATCAGAACCGGGAGTTGCTGGCACTGAACGAAGATCGCTTTGCAGGCAAGCCCTTGTCCGGCAATCTGCTGGATGCCAAGAACCAAATCTGGTATGGTCAACTGTCGGATGGCAACTGGATTGTGGGACTGTTCAACCGCGAAAACAGTGCGCAGACACGTTCCGTAACGTTCAGCGAACTGGGCATCAAGGGAAAGTGCCAGGTGCGTGACCTCTGGAAACATGCCGATGAGGGAGAGGCAGACCGGCTGGAAGTACGGTTGGAACCGCATGCCTGCAAAATAGTAAAGCTAACCGGCATGTGACTCACGGCTACTGAGAAATAAAGATAGATAAACCTCATTCATCAGCCATAATGAAAAGACAGATGCAACCCTGAGAACAAAAATAAATTCCAATAAATTCATAAAATTTAGAGACAACATGAAACATCTATTCAAAACTTTCTGTGCCGCCTGCTGCATCGCTTTCTCCCTGAACGGAGTGCAGGCACAGGAACTTCTATCGCCCAATGGCTCACTGGCAATGACCTTCGAAGTGCAGGATGGCGGACGCCCCGTCTATTCGCTGACCTACAAAGGCAAGACCGTCATCAAGCCGAGTGCCCTGGGCATGACTTTCAAGGATAACACCAACCTCTGCGACGGCCTGCACGTGGAGAATGTGGAACGCAGTTCGCAGGATGAGACTTGGACACCCGTCTGGGGCGAGGAAAGTGCCATCCGCAGCCACTGCAACGAACTGCTGGTGCACCTCAAGCAAGACCGCCACAACCGCCGGGTGGACATCCGTTTCCGCCTCTTCGACGACGGCCTGGGATTCCGCTATGAATTTCCCATGCAGCGCGAGCTAAACTATTTCGTCATCACCGACGAATGCACACAGTTTGCCATGACCGGCGACCACACCGCCTACTGGATTCCGGGCGACTACGACACACAGGAGTACGACTACACCCGTTCGCGCCTCTCCGAGATACGCCGCTACATGGACGGTTCCATCACCGACAACCTGTCGCAGACCTCCTTCTCGCTCACAGGCGTGCAGACAGCCCTGATGCTGAAGACCGACGACGGCCTCTACATCAACCTGCATGAAGCCGCTCTGGTGAATTACCCCTGCATGCACCTCAATCTGGACGACAAGAACTTCGTCTTCACCTCCTGGCTCACGCCCGACCCTAACGGTGACAAGGCATACATGCAGTCGCCCTGCCACACCCCGTGGCGCACGGTCATCGTAAGCGACGACGCACGCGACATCCTTGCCTCACGCCTCACGCTGAACCTGAACGAGCCATGCAAGATTGCCGATACCTCTTGGATAAAGCCCTGCAAATACATGGGTGTATGGTGGGAAATGATTACCGGCAAGAGTGACTGGAGCTACACGTGGGACGTACCCAATGTCCATCTGGGCGAAACCGACTACGGCAAGCTGAAGCCCCACGGCCGTCACGGTGCCACTACTGCCAACGTGAAACGCTACATCGACTACGCCTCCCTGCACGGCTTCGACGCCCTGTTGGTCGAAGGCTGGAACATCGGTTGGGAAGATTGGTTCGGCAACTCCAAAGATGAAGTCTTTGATTTCGTTACCCCTTATCCCGACTTCAATGTAGCCGAAATACGCGACTATGCCAAGCAGAAGGGGATCAAGATGATTATGCATCACGAGACTTCCGCTTCTATCCGCAACTACGAGCGCTGCATGGATGATGCCTACCGCTTTATGAAGGAGAACGGATATGACGCCGTGAAGAGCGGTTACGTGGGTAACATCATCCCCAACGGCCAGAACCACTACAACCAGTGGCAGGTGAACCATTACCTCTATGCCGTGAAGAAAGCAGCCGACTATAAAGTCATGGTCAACGCCCACGAAGCTGTGCGCCCCACCGGCCTCTGCCGCACCTGGCCCAACCTCATCGGCAACGAGTCCGCACGGGGTACCGAGTATCAGGCATTCGGCGGCAGCAAGCCCGGCCATACTACCATCCTTCCCTTCACCCGTCTGATAGGAGGCCCGATGGACTACACGCCGGGTATCTTCGAGAACGACATCCAAAAGTTGAATCCCGACAATCATTCCTGGGTTAACACCACGCTGTGCAACCAGCTCTCGCTCTACGTCACCATGTACAGCCCGTTGCAGATGGCTGCCGACCTGCCGGAGAACTACGACCGGTTCCTTGATGCTTTCCAGTTCATCAAGGATGTAGCCATCGATTGGGAAAAGAGCTGGTACCTGGAAGCCGAACCGATGGAGTACGTGACCATTGCCCGTAAGGCAAAAGGCAAAGACGAATGGTATGTAGGCGGCACCAACGGCGAACAGCCGCGCACCTCGCAAGTGGACCTCAGCTTCCTGCCTGCAGGCAAGTACGTTGCCACCATCTACAAGGACGGAAAAAATGCCCACTATAAGGAGAATCCGCAGACCTATACCATCAGCAGCCAGAAAGTGACTCCTAAAACCTACTTGAAAATCTGGACAGCTGCCGGAGGCGGATATGCTGTCAGGATAACAAAAGCCGAGTAAACCACTGAATGAGAATGGGAATACCCATTACACGAACTACACAAGAATAGAACTTTATAAAGAATCTGATAATCAGCAATTCTTTCATCCGATTTCTTGCGCAATCCGTGTAATGGGTATTCCTTATTTTGTCTTGACTCTCCCATTCAAAAAAAACACCTCCTCCCCCACGGTCTCTTCATTCGGCCAATCGTACCCATAGGCAAAGGTTCGGTTATTTTATCCCCTAACCGAAAAAACAGCTTCACTTTCTTTCACAATTCCCGTGTTTTACACTATCTTTACCGCAAACTTCAAGAAACAACATTCATGAAAACCATTAATCTGCTTTTCAAGGCTTGCCTTCTGCTGTGGTTGCTGACCGGCAACCAGCTGAACGCTGCCGTCAATCCCAAACCGTTTGTAATCCCCGAGTTGAAAGAGTGGAAAGGAACCGAAGGTACATTCGTCCCCACCGAGAAAACAAGAATCGTCTGCCCGTCCGGACAGCCGGAACTGCTGCGCATTGCCCGTCTCTTTGCCGAAGACTACGAAACGATGTTCGGCCGCAAGCTGGAGGTGGCCCAAGGCAAAGCTACTGCAGGCGACTTCGTATTGGCATTGCAGCCCGACAAAAAACTGGGCAAGGAGGGCTACGGCATCAAGGTGACCGACCGCGTACAGCTCAGCGCCCCCCAACCTGCCGGCATCTATTGGGGCACCCGGACCCTGCTCCAAATAGCCGAACAGACCGCCGACCGCCAACTGCCCAAAGGCACACTGCGCGACTATCCCGACTATGACATACGCGGCTTCATGATAGACTGCGGACGCAAGTTCATCCCTCTGCACTTCCTGCAAGATTATGTCAAAATCATGGCATACTACAAGATGAATACCTTACAGATTCACCTGAACGACAACGGGTTCAAGCAATTCTTCCAACATGACTGGTCGAAGACATACGCCGCTTTCCGCCTGGAGTCGGATACCTATCCCGGTCTGGCTGCCGAAGACGGCTACTACACCAAAGCCGAGTTCATCGACCTGCAGAAGTTGGCAGAGAACCGTTTCGTCGAAATCATCCCGGAAATCGATGCACCTGCCCATACACTGGCGTTCACCCATTACAAGCCTGAAATAGGCAGCCAGGAGTATGGCATGGACCATCTGGACCTCTTTAATCCCGAAACCTACACTTTCATGGACGGGCTCTTCAAAGAATACCTGGAAGGAGATGAACCGGTGTTCCGCGGCAAGAAAGTGCACATCGGTACCGATGAATACTCCAACAAAAAGAAAGATGTGGTCGAGAAATTCCGCGCCTTCACCGACCACTACATCCGCTACGTGGAAAGCTTCGGCAAGCAAGCCTGCGTGTGGGGCGCACTGACTCACGCCAACGGCGACACTCCGGTGAAGTCGGAAAACGTCATCATGAGCGCCTGGTACAACGGCTATGCCCAGCCCAAGGAGATGGTGAAGCAGGGATACAAACTCATCAGCATCCCCGACGGAATGGTATATATCGTGCCTGCCGCAGGTTATTACTACGACTACCTGAACACCAAATACCTCTATGAAAAGTGGACCCCTGCCCACATCGGCAAGGAGGTGTTCGAGGAACAAGACCCCTCCGTACTGGGCGGCATGTTTGCCGTGTGGAACGACCACGTGGGCAACGGCATCTCCACCAAGGATATCCATCACCGCGTGTTCCCTGCCATGCAGACACTGGCCGTCAAGACCTGGACGGGCGCAAAGACCGCCCTGCCCTATGAGGAGTTCGACCGCCAACGCCACCTGCTGAGCGAAGCGCCCGGCGTGAACCAGCTGGGACGCATCGGCAACAAGCCCGGACTGGTCTATGAACAGGCCATGGTAGCTCCGGAGAGCGAAACACCCCACCGCGAAATAGGCTACGACTACCTGGTGAGCTTCGACATCGAAGGAGCCTCCGAAACACCGAACACGGTTCTGTTCAGCTCACCGGATGCGGTATTCTACCTCTCCGATCCCATCCGTGGGATGTTGGGCTTTGCACGCGACGGCTACCTGAACACATTCAGCTATCGCATCCACGAAGGCAAACGCATGAACATTGGCATCGAAGGCGACAACAAAGCTACTCGCCTGCTAATAAACGGAAAAGTAGTGGAAGAGCTGAACATAGAACAACAACTCTTCGACGAAGGAAAAGCCAAGATGAACTACACTCGCACACTGGTATTCCCCTTGCAGAAAGCAGGACAGTTCAAGAGCAAAGTGACGAACCTGAAAGTATATAAGAAGGAGTGATAACCCCTTCTTATAAATAATGCAACTAAATATTGTTGAACCATTAATACTTAGAAACATGAAAAAAACTTTATTCTCTCTTCTGATACTGCTGGGGTGTGCAGCACCGTCCGGTGCACAGAAGTATTACGAGAAACAGCTGCAGTTTCCACCACAAGCAACAGCAGAAGAAAAAATCGATATGGCTTCGCGCCTGGTGCCTACTCCGCAGCAATTAGAATGGCAACAAATGGAGCTGACCGCTTTTCTGCATTTCGGCATCAATACCTTTACAGGACGTGAATGGGGAGACGGCAAGGAAGACCCTGCGCTGTTCAACCCCACCGAGTTGGACTGCGAACAATGGGTACGTGCCTTAAAAGAGGGCGGCTTCAAAATGGCCATCATCACCGCCAAGCATCACGACGGCTTCTGCCTGTGGCCCACCAAGACCACGCGGCATTCAGTAGTCTCGTCACCTTGGAAAGACGGAAAGGGCGACGTGGTGCGCGAACTGCGCGACGCCTGCAAGAAATATGGATTGAAGTTCGGTGTCTATCTCTCCCCCTGGGACCGCAACGCCGAATGCTACGGACAAGGCGATGCCTATAACAAATTCTTCATCGAACAGCTGACGGAACTGCTCACCAACTACGGCGAAGTACATGAAGTGTGGTTCGACGGTGCCAACGGCGAAGGGCCGAACGGCAAGAAGCAAATCTATGACTGGGAAGCCGTGGAACGCACCATTCGCCGCCTGCAACCCAAAGCCGTCACCGCCATCATGGGCGACGACGTACGCTGGGTGGGTAACGAAAGAGGCATCGGACGCAAGACGGAATGGAGTGCCACGGTAGCGACCCCGAACATATACACTCGTGCCGAACAACAGAAGAAAGAACTCGGCATATCCTCAACATCCAAGGACCTGGGAAGCCGCGAGATAGTGGCACGTGCCAAGGAGTTGTTCTGGTTCCCCTCGGAAGTGGATGTCTCCATTCGTCCGGGATGGTTCTACCATGCCAACGAGGACGACCGCGTGAAATCACTTGCCCATCTGACGGATATCTATTTCAAGTCGGTAGGCTACAACTCGGTTCTGCTGCTCAACATTCCGCCCGACCGGCGAGGCTTGATTCACGAGAACGACTGCCAGCGACTGAAAGAGTTCTCCGCCTACCTGAAAGAGACCTTCGGGAAAGACTATCTGAAACAGGGAGGAAAGCGGTGGAACGCACAGGCCGGTGACTCGAAAGTGTA
This sequence comes from Bacteroides sp., assembly GCF_029057325.1. Classification (GTDB taxonomy): domain Bacteria; phylum Bacteroidota; class Bacteroidia; order Bacteroidales; family Bacteroidaceae; genus Bacteroides. Next base: position 23,430 of record NZ_JAICZW010000131.1, read on the forward strand.
CGCCGTACAGAAAGGCGCTCTGGTAAACACGTTTCTGCTTCAAGAGGACATCGCCCAAGGACAACGGGTAGAAAACTTTACAGTGGAAGGCTATCTGGAAGGAAGCTGGCAGACACTGGCCGAAGGAACCACCGTGGGCTACAAACGCCTGGTACGTTTTGCCGAATGCCGTCCGGAAAAGATTCGCCTGACGGTGCATTCCACACGCAACGAGGCACACTTCCTACGTGTAGGATTATTCTATGCCCGTCCGATCGCCAACCAAAGCACCCAAGTGAAACTGGGCAACGTACCCACAGACACATGGCGCTTCCTTGATGCCAACGAGGATATACGCAAGGCTTTCGACGGCAACACACAGACCGTATGGCGCACCGAAGGACTGAAACCGCTGACCGTGGACATGGGACAGGCGACCGACATCCAGGGATTCAGCTATACACCGGCACAAGACGATTACCTGGCCGGCACCATCTACAAATATCGCTTTGAGGTCAGCATGGATGGCACGGAATGGACCACCTGCACTACCCCGGAAGAGTTCAGCAACATCATGCACAATCCGGTGACCTGCTTTGTGAAGTTTGAACAAAGCTACCGCGGACGTTACTTCCGCCTGACCCCTCTTGCTGAAATCGACGGAAAGTCGTGCACCTCAGTGGCCGAAGTAGGCATCTTCGCCGCGACCCCATCAGCCGAGGACAACAAAAACTGATTATAAGAAGAAGGTATAAAAAAAAGAGAGAGGGCGTATCGAGATGAGAATCAGCACACAAATTCTCATTTCGATACGCCCTCTTCGTTCGTCATTTACTCCACCACGATAGCCTCTACCGCTTGCGACTTCACCGCATCCAACGGCTTTGCCCGATACTTCACTTTCGAGAAGTCTATCGAACGAAGGTCTATGCTGCGGATAGTGCTGTTGTACATCGTGCGATAATAGAGCATCCGGTGCGTCATATCCGTGGCCGCCGTCCATTGGGTGGCGCTCGGAATATCGGCAGGAGTCTCTCCTTCAGCATACTGCACGCCAATCGGGATGTCGAAATTGTTCAAGATATGAAAGCACTGCAAGACGCTCTCAAAAGCAGTGGCACGCTGCGGAGCGGTAGTCTGGAAGAAGGCGGCACGAACAAAGCGTGACGGCGGCGTGAAATCGCCGGGTAACCCCAGGAATCCGCTTCCACCTCCCAAAGGAGCCAACCCGATATTGCCGAACGGATGTTCGGGAGCGCTGCCGGGAAAGAGGTTCACGTAGTTATTGAGATTCGTCAGATGCCATTCAAAACCGGGAGAGTTGGTAAGCACCCCCAGCTGATTTTCATAGAAACGGGGAACTCCCTCTATCACTTCAAGCACCAACTGCCGCCCCGAAGTATCTGCAAAACGCCAATGCACCGTCAAAGCCTGTGGGTCTATGGTCGTGATACGCACTTTGCTCACCGCCGCTTTCACTTCATCCACCGTGCTGCACTCGCCCAGCACGTAAGAGACAAGCTGAAGGTCGGCAATGCTCCGGCTCTGCTCGGCAGGATCGTAAGGCTGATATTCGCCGGCTTTGGGGAAATAGAACAATCCGGCCGAAAGCCCGGCCTCGTTCAGTCCCTCGGCAATGAACTCTTCCTGCTCCACCGCAAAACCGACATAACCATAGCGAGCCTTAAAGCGCATGCCATTCATGCCTCCGTCTGGTGTATAAGAGCGCCGGACATGCCCATGCGGCACCACGACATACTGGCTGTTCAAATTACCGCCCGACCACTCTATGGTACGCGCCACAACCGTAACACCATCTTTACTCTTCAACGTGATGCCCGTACAAGCATCTGTAGGAAACGGGACCGCCAACGCTCCCGCAAGCACCAATGAACTCATCGATAAAATAGATTTTTTCATACTTCTTTTTTCTGAGATAACAAGAAGAAGATGGAATATGTTCAATGCCGCTACTACAGGGGAAGTACAATCAGCGGAAACCTCGCTTATAAGGGAAATGCTTCAAAAGAACGCATTTGATTCCGCTCCCAATTACCCAACAGGCGTAAAAATGGTATCAAGCCAAGCATTCCATCCCCTTAAATGTAAAATGTTTTCCTCTCCTCTTTCCGCAGCCTGCACATCCCGGTGAAAAAACGTCCTTTCCTCTTCTCCGCTTCGTTCTCCCTATCTGCTCCCTGGCTGACCCCTATCAGGACCTATTCGGCTTCGGACGTTCTTCGGACAAACTCCACTCCCTAGGACCGAAGAATGTCCGAAGAACGTCCGAAGAAACACCGAAGAAACTATGGAGCAGAAAAGACCTTGAAAAGACGCGGACTGAAAAGGTAGAAGAGGACGTTTTTTCGGGAGGGAGAAAACACATGTAAATAATTATGAATTTCCGCTCACGATTTTGTTTTTCTTGCCCTCTAATTTGTAGAAGTCAGAATCTTTTGCGACCATTACAAGCAAATTAAAAAAACGACAGCCTCCCCCGCTTCATCCTTCCCAAAGAGGAGAGAAGCGGAGGAGGCCGTACTACATCTTACCGGTACCTCGGAGGGGAATCGAACCCCTATCTAAAGTTTAGGAAACTTCTATTCTATCCGTTGAACTACCAAGGCAAATTGTAAGGAAACAGAGCCCTGTCCGGCCGTTTCCGGGGGCAAAGATAATTCATTTTGCTGATTTTCCGAAAAAAAAGTTTTGCTAATCCGATTAACTTTGCGAAATTTGTCGCCTGATGAAGGATATGAACCCCTTAAACATTAATCTATAAGAAATTCGCAAATTATGGCAAATGACATGATGGTCAAAGAACTGGAGCAAGTGGTAGTCCGCTTCTCCGGAGACTCCGGCGACGGTATGCAGCTCGCCGGCAACATCTTTTCTACAGTTTCGGCTACCGTGGGCAATGACATCAGCACATTCCCCGACTACCCGGCAGACATCCGCGCCCCGCAAGGCTCGCTGACAGGTGTCTCCGGTTTCCAAGTACACATCGGTGCGGACAAAGTCTATACACCGGGTGACAAATGCGACGTATTGGTAGCCATGAACGCCGCCGCACTGAAGACTCAATACAAGTTTGCTAAATCAACCGCCTGCATCATCATCGATACAGATGCCTTCCAGGCAGCAGACCTCGAGAAAGCCGCCTTCAAGACCGACAACCCCATCGAGGAGATGGGCATCAAGCAGGACGTTATCGCCGCCCCCATCTCGCAGATGGTGAAAGACTGCCTGGCCGACAGCGGAATGGACAACAAATCCATGCTGAAATGCCGCAACATGTTCGCCGTGGGACTGGTGTGCTGGCTCTTCAACCGTGACCTGAAGATTGCGGAAGACTTCATCCGTGAGAAATTCGCCAAGAAGCCCGCCATCGCCGATGCCAACATCAAGGTCATCCGCGCCGGATATGACTACGGACACAACACACACGCCTCCGTGGCCCACACCTACAAGATTGAGAGCAAAACCAAAACGCCCGGACGTTATATGGACATCACGGGAAACAAGGCTACCGCCTATGGCTTCATAGCCGCCGCCGAGAAAGCCGGCCTGAAGCTCTACTTAGGCTCCTACCCCATCACCCCCGCCACCGACGTGCTGCACGAACTCTCCAAGCACAAGTCGCTGGGCGTGATGACCGTGCAGTGCGAAGACGAGATTTCGGGCTGCGCCTCCGCCGTCGGAGCCTCCTTTGCGGGTGCGCTGGCAGTCACCTCCACTTCCGGACCTGGCATCTGCCTGAAATCGGAAGCCATGAATCTGGCTGTCATCATGGAGCTGCCTCTGGTGGTGCTCGACGTACAGCGCGGCGGTCCCGCAACGGGTTTGCCCACCAAGTCCGAGCAGACCGACTTGCTGCAAGTGCTCTTCGGACGCAACGGCGAAAGCCCCATGCCCGTACTGGCCGCCACCTCACCAACCGACTGCTTTGAGTGTGCCTACATGGCCTCCAAGATAGCGCTGGAACACATGACCCCCGTCGTGCTGCTGACGGACGCCTTCGTAGCCAACGGCTCCGCCGCCTGGAAGCTGCCCAAGCTCGCTGAATATCCGGCCATCAATCCGCCCTACGTCCGCCCCGAAATGCAAGGCACCTGGACACCTTACCAGCGTGACGAGCAGACCGGAAGCCGCTACTGGGCCGTTCCCGGCACGGAAGGATTCACCCACATCCTCGGCGGTCTGGAGAAGGACAGCAAGACCGGCGCCATCTCCACCGACCCCGAAAACCACGACCTGATGACCCGCCTGCGTGCGGAGAAGATTGCCCGCATCGAAGTGCCCGACGTGGAAGTGGAAGGCGACAAGGATGATGCCGACCTGCTGATTGTAGGCTTCGGAGGCACCTACGGACACCTGCACGCCGCCATGGACGAGCTGCGCGCGGCAGGCAAGAAGGTGGCCCTCGCCCACTTCCGGTTCATCAGCCCGCTGCCCAAGAACACGGCGGAAGTGATGAAACGCTACAAAAAGGTAGTCGTTGCCGAACAGAATATGGGACAATTCGCCGGATACCTGCGCATGAAGGTGGACGACTTCGTTCCCTACCAATTCAATCAGGTAAAGGGCCAGCCCTTCCTGGTAAACGAACTGGTACAGGCATTTGAAGAGATATTGAACAAGTAACCCGTAACCCACAATCAACCATTAAAACGAAAAACAATTATGAGCGAATATACAGCAAAAGACTTCAAGAAAGGGCAACCCCGCTGGTGTCCGGGTTGCGGCGACCACTTTTTCCTTGCCTCCCTGCACAAGGCCATGGCAGAAATCGGCGTACCGCCCCATCAGACGGCGGTCATCTCGGGTATCGGCTGCTCCAGCCGTCTGCCCCACTACATGAACACGTATGGCATGAACACCATCCACGGACGCGCCGCGGCCATCGCCACCGGCTGCAAGGTGGCCAATCCGCAGCTCGCCGTATGGCAAGTGAGCGGCGATGGCGACGGACTCGCCATTGGCGGCAACCACTTCATCCATGCCAACCGACGCAACATCAACCTGAACATGATTCTGCTGAACAACCGCATCTACGGACTGACGAAAGGACAATACTCCCCGACCTCTCCCCGCGGCTTCGTCAGCAAGTCATCGCCCTACGGCACGGTGGAAGACCCCTTCCATCCGGCAGAACTCTGCTTCGGCGCACGCGGACACTTCTTCGCCCGCGCCGTAGCCACGGATGCAGCCGGAACCGTAGAAATCCTGAAAGCCGCCTACAACCATAAGGGCGCCAGCGTCTGCGAGATTCTCCAGAACTGCGTCATCTTCAACAACGGCACACACGATGCCGTAGCCAAGAAGGAAGACCGCGCCAAGAATGCCATCTACCTGCAACACGGCAAGCCGATGCTCTTCGGCGAGAACAACGAGTTCGGACTGATGCAGGAAGGATTCGGCCTGAAAGTAGTGAAACTGGGCGAAAACGGCATCACGGAGAAGGACATCCTCGTCCACGACGCCCACTGCGAGGACAACACCCTGCAACTGAAGCTCGCCCTGATGGAAGGCCCCGACTTCCCGATTGCCCTCGGCGTTATCCGTGACGTGGAAGCCCCCACTTACGACGATGCCGTACATGCGCAAATCGAAGAAGTATCAGCCAAGAAGAAGTATCACAACTTCGAGGAACTGCTGATGACAAACGATACTTGGGAAACGAAATAAAACACTGACAAGGAGTAATTTTGTTTTCATAGTAGGGCACGGGATTAGCGAATCCCGTGCCTATTTTATATTGTTCATAAAGAGCGGATTGCCCCCTCCGGACTTTTCCCATTTCCTCGCAGCGGATAGCCGCATCCGAAATTTTTTCCTTTTTTTTGAGACAATCTGTAACAATCTCCGCCCTCCTCTTGTCTTCCTTACAGAATGCGCATCGAAAAACAGATAAAAACAACCCTAATCAAACAGAACGAAAATGAAAAAGATGATTGCAATATGCCTGCTGCTCGCCGCCATACAGACAGCGTGGGCTATCGACGCCAAACAAGTGTTCAATGAATTCAAGGAAGCCCGGAACGCCGAATACGTCTCCATTCCACGGTTCCTGATGAAACTGGGAATGATGTTCGTCGATAAGGATGAAGTCGCCGAGGCAGGGCAGCTGATGAACAGCGTCCACTCCATGAAGGTGCTCGACCTGGAAAGATGCAGCGACAGCGTGAAGCAGAAGTTCATGAAACGCATCAACGCCCTCAAAGATGACCAGTACGAAACCCTGATGCGCGTCAGCGATGCAGACGACAAGGTAAAAATACTGATTCGCGAAGAGAAAGAGAGCATCAAAGAAATACTCATTGTATGCAGCGGCTCCGCAGACTGCGCACTCATACAGTTCAAAGGCAACTTCAAGGAGAGCGACATCGAAGCCTTAGTGGAACAAGCGGAAAAACAAAGGAAAGAATGAACGCCGACGAATTCAAACAGGCCTTCCTTCCCTTGCACGCACGCTTGTACCGAGCCGCATACGCCTTGTTGGGAAATGCCCAGGATGCCGAAGACATGGTGCAGGAGACATACCTGAGGCTGTGGAACAAGCGGGACGAACTGGACATCCGCAGCAATGCCGCCGCCTACTGCGTGGCCACCGTGCGCAACCTCTGCCTCAACCTGATGCAGACCAAGCGCTACCAATCGGAAGAGCCGCTGCCCGACCACCTTGACCGGAGCGAGGCCGACAACCCGGAACTGCAACTAGAGAAGCGGGACGAACAGGCACAGCTCAAGGCGCTCATCACCGGCCTGCCCCTGCAACAACGACAGGTGCTGTGGCTGCGCGATGTCAACGAATGCTCGTTTGAGGAGATAGAACAGGCCACCGGGCTGAACGCCGTCAACATCCGCGTCACCCTCTCGAGGGCACGCAAAAGAATCAGAGAACAATTCAATCGCATAACCGGAAAAGAAACAAAATAGAATGATGAGAACAGAAGAACTGAAATCATTACTGGAACGCTACTATCGCGGAGAAACCACGTTGCCGGAAGAACAACTGCTGAAAAGCCTCCTCCTGCAGAACGACGTGCCGGAAGAGCTGGAGGAAGACCGCAAGACCTTCCTCTTCCTTTCCGACCTGTCCCAACAGGAGACCGCCCTCCCTTCGGGCCTGCAAGAACGCCTCGCGGAAAGCATCAGCCGATGGGAAGCAGCCGACACGCGGCAACCGCGCCCGAAAGCCGGCAAGCCCGCTTTCCGCCTCACGAGATGGTGCACAGGCATAGCCGCCGCACTGCTCATAGCCACCGGTGCCGGACTGTACATACAGAAAACCACCGACCGGCCGCACGACACCTTCGACAACCCGCAACTGGCGTATGTGGAAGCGCAACAAGCCCTGCAACGATTCGCCACGGCCTTGAACAAAGGGCAAAACCAACTCTCAAAGGCCGAAAGCCAGACACTGCGCATAAAGGAGCAACTGGACAAATGTCGCAACACCCTTGCCGATACCCCCAAAAACCGAAAACCATAACACTCAAAAAAAACAAACTGATTATGAAAAAAACAATTATCATATCGATAATCGTCCTGCTGGCAAGCGCAGGACTGCATGCACAAGAGAGCTTCTTCGATAAATTTGCCGACCGCAAAGGAGTCACCTCCGTCTATATCTCCAAAAAGATGTTCAGCATGATGAAGAACATCGACAACGAGGAAATCAACCTTGCCGGCATAGCCGACAAGATAAACAGCCTGCAAATCCTCTCGTGCGAAAACAAGGCCGTGGCCGACGAACTGCGCAAGGAGACCGCCCACATCCGGCGCGACAACGGCTACGAAGAGCTGATGCGCATCAAGGAAGAGAGCGAGCGCGTCACCATCTACACCAAAGAAGGAGCAAAAGAGAACGAATACGTACTGCTGGTTGATGAACCGGACGAATTCACCATCATCCTGCTCAACGGCCGGCTCACGTTGGAAGAGATTCAAGGGGTCGTAAAGCACTGACCCATGTTCCGCAAGTTCTTGAACTTGCTTTCAGTGAACAAGTTGACAAGGGTGCAAGGAAAAGCGGTTCGGATTCCGACCGATATCCCATTCGCAAAAAAGCAGACAGAAGGGCCTTGCACACTTGTTCACTTGTTTACTCGTACACTTGTTTATTTGTACACTTGTTACGTCAATACCCCCAATTTGCAACATTCAGTTAGCAGATATTGTTACCGTATTATAAAAGGTTTCTTATTGCAGAAAAATTTCTCTAATAGAGCTTTTCTTTAAAAAGTAAAGTATTACTTTTGTAAGCGAAAGACAAGGGACTTGTCGGAAATAGAGGAGAAAAACTTTTCCGTTCCCGCTTTCCCCTTGCCAATTAAAGGTTAGAAAGAGATTATAAACCAAATACCAACATTTTAAATCATTAAAAAAAATGGCAAATTTAGATTTAAGCAAGTACGGTATCAAAGACGTGAAGGAAGTTCTCCACAACCCGTCTTATGATGTATTGTTCGCAGAAGAGACCAAACCGGAGCTGGAAGGCTACGAAAAAGGTCAGGTAACTGAACTGGGTGCTGTAAACGTAATGACAGGTATCTATACCGGACGTTCTCCTAAAGATAAATTCTTCGTTATGAATGAAGCCAGCAAGGATTCTGTATGGTGGACTTCTGAAGAGTACAAAAACGACAACAAACCTTGTTCGGAAGAGGCTTGGGCTGACCTGAAGGCTAAGGCTGTGAACCAGCTGAGCGGAAAGCGTCTGTTCGTTGTTGATACTTTCTGTGGCGCCAACCCCGCTACTTGTATGAAAGTACGTTTCATCATGGAAGTGGCATGGCAGGCTCACTTCGTGACTAACATGTTCATCCGCCCCACGGAAGAAGAACTCGCCAACTACGGTGAACCCGACTTCGTATGCTTCAACGCATCCAAAGCTAAGGTTGACAACTACAAGGAGCTGGGTCTGAACTCTGAAACAGCTACCGTATTCAACCTGAAGACCAACGAACAGGTTATCCTGAACACTTGGTACGGCGGTGAAATGAAGAAGGGTATGTTCTCTATCATGAACTACAAGAACCCGTTGCGCGGTATCGCTTCCATGCACTGCTCTGCAAACACTAACATGGAAGGTACTGACTCCGCTATCTTCTTCGGTCTGTCCGGTACAGGTAAGACTACCTTGTCCACCGACCCGAAACGTCTGCTGATTGGTGACGACGAACACGGATGGGATGACGAAGGTGTATTCAACTACGAAGGCGGTTGCTACGCTAAGGTTATCAACTTGGATAAGGAAAGCGAACCCGATATCTACGCTGCCATCAAGAAGGACGCTCTCTTGGAGAACGTAACTGTTGACGCAGAAGGTAAGATTGACTTCGCTGACAAGAGCGTGACTGAAAACACTCGTGTTTCTTATCCTATCTACCACATCAACAACATTGTTAAGCCGGTTTCCAAAGGTCCTCACGCTCATCAGGTAATCTTCCTGTCTGCTGATGCCTTCGGTGTATTGCCTCCGGTATCTATCCTGAACCCCGACCAGGCTCAGTACTACTTCCTGTCCGGTTTCACCGCTAAGTTGGCAGGTACTGAACGTGGTATCACTGAACCGACTCCGACATTCTCTGCTTGCTTCGGTGCTGCTTTCTTGAGCCTGCATCCTACTAAATATGCAGAAGAGCTGGTTAAGAAGATGGAAAAAGTAGGTGCTAAGGCATACTTGGTGAACACCGGTTGGAACGGTACCGGCAAGCGTATCTCCATCAAAGATACTCGTGGTATCATCGATGCTATCCTCGACGGTTCTATCGACAAGGCTCCGACAAAGGTTATTCCTTTCTTCGACTTCGTTGTTCCGACAGAGTTGCCGGGTGTTGACCCGAAAATCCTCGACCCGCGCGACACTTACGAATGTGCTTGCCAGTGGGAAGAGAAAGCCAAAGACTTGGCTGGCCGCTTCATCAAGAACTTTGCTAAGTTCACAGGCAACGAAGCCGGTAAGGCTCTGGTTGCTGCTGGTCCGAAGCTCTAAACCCTATCGATTGATTACATGCAAGGCGGCTCCCGTTTCGGGAGCCGCCTTTTTTTATCTATATTCGAAATTGGAAGAATTCATGTACTAAGTTCTGCAGGAACTTATTCTTTCGCCTGCCGTATTAGGATGAGATGGTGGGGCATGGCATTCTTTCATGTAACAAATTATTTGTTATGAATAGCGGCTGTTCCACTAAGGCGCTTCACTATACGATTGAAGAATGATATTTGTTGTTTGTTTATAATCAGTAAGTTATATAAAGTGTATATGCCTGATATAACATCATGAAGAGCGCTCTGTCTGTCTTCCGTCCGACACCGGCAATGCTCAGACTCATCCCACACAAAACGTAAATAACGCGAGTTCGATATAAACGATATCGTTGTTCGTTTACCGTATGACCGTATGCCATCACCCCAAATGTCGAAAGATTCAAATGCTTTATTATTAAAATATCTGTACAAAAAAAGAATGATTTGTTTTTCCTTCTGTGGAGCCGTCAGGAGACATCGTTCCACACTTCCGTAGTGAGTCTATACTTAGGGTATCTTATTATACGACTAAGGTACCCTCATTATACGACTAAGGTACCCTAAGTATATGACTTAGATACCCCCCTGCCAGAAGGTATTCTGAATGGGGGATTGACGTTGAAGGAACGGACGGGGAAATGGTATGGATGGTTCTTTGAAAAAAACGTTACAAAATAAAAACTGGGATGGGAGGGACGATATTTAAATCCGCAATTGCGGCATATTGCTTTTCTGAGAAGAAACCTTTCATTGATGTCAGTTTTGTCAATGACGGGCAACTGATATAGTTTTAAGTTATATCGAATTCACGTTAAATATGTAAAAGAAAATTTTTTTCGGGTGAGTTCCCTATTGATTTTCCATATAGCCCATGATAGTTAATCTTTTTTAAAAAAGACACCTTTTGTCGTTTTTTAAAAATAATCGTGCATATATTTGAAAAGTTTTTGGTATCTAATGAAATGTTCTTATAACAATCTTACTAAGTTCCTGCAGGACTTAGAAGATAAATTCCAATAACTTTAAATTAATAGTAACATTTTTTATTAACCCTAATTACAAAAAAATGGAAACATCTTGATGCACACGTGAAAAGTAAACCAGTTTAGCAAAACATTTTTTAAGCAAAACTTTGAATTAGCAAGAAGTATTATGAAGAAAAAAACACTATTGGTGGCCCTTTTAGGAGGATATTTCCTTGGGACACAAGCAGTAGAAGTTCCTGTTATCAACGAATCAGCCATTGTACAACAAGCAGGCAAAATACAAGGTACGGTGGTAGATGAGACAGGAGAGCCGATAATCGGCGTAACCATTCAAGTAAAAGGCAAGCCCAATCTGGGCACCATTACCGATGTTGACGGCAAATTCTCTATCAATGTTTCTCCGAAAGATGTCCTGACAGTTTCGTTCATCGGTTTCGTGACGCAGGAAATCAAAGTGGGAAACCAGACGTTGCTCAGCATCAAACTGAAAGAAGACAATGAGATGCTGGACGAAGTAGTAGTGACAGCTTTTGGAACAGGACAGAAAAAGGAGAGTGTGGTAGGCTCCATACAGACCGTACGCCCTTCGGACCTGAAAGTACCGTCGTCCAACTTGTCCAACTCTTTTGCCGGCCGTCTCTCCGGTGTGATTGCCTACCAGCGTAGCGGACAGCCGGGCAGCAACGGCTCCGATTTCTACATTCGCGGTATCTCCACCCTGAGTGGTATGACCTCACCGCTGATTATTCTGGACGGTGTGGAAGTCAGCTCCGCCGACCTCAATGCTCTCGACCCTGAAATCATCGAAGGGTTCTCTATCCTGAAAGACGCTACGGCCACGGCCATGTATGGTACGCGCGGTGCAAACGGTGTCATGATTGTCACCACCAAAAGCGGTGCGGACACGGAAAAGCCCATCATTGGCGTACGCGTGGAAACAAACATCACTACCCCAACCAAGATTCCAAGTTTTGTGGACGGATACCGCTACATGGAACTCTACAATGAAGCCGTAACCAGCGAACAGACCGGAAATATCCTGTACACGCAAGAGCAGATTAACAATACGCGCAATGGCGTGAATCCCTATATCTGGCCGAATGTAGATTGGTACGGATCACTATTCAACGATTTGGCTTTCAACCAAAAAGCCAACTTCAACATTCGTGGTGGTACGAAAAAGATTACTTACTTCATGAACGTAGGCGTGAACCACGAAACCGGTATGCTGAAAAACGAAGCATCCAAGTATTTCTCCTACAAGAACAATATTGACTTGATGAAATATACTTTCCAAAACAATATTGACTTCCACATGTCCAAAAGTTCTACTATCTCCTTGCACCTGAACGTACAGCTGAACGACCTGACACAACCGAACACCTCCGTGGGCAACTTGTATGGAGCCGTGATGAACTCGAATCCGGTGGACTTCCCCATCGCCTATCCGGCAGATGGAGTGAACAACTGGGTGTACTGGGGTGCATACGCCGGCGGCAACGACCAGGGAGCGGTGAATCCCATGGCAAGTTTGACCAATGGTTATCAGGACATCTTCGAGAGCACCGTGATGGCGAATATCGACTTTGAACAGAAACTGGATTTCCTGCTGAAAGGACTTCGTTTCAAAGCCTTGTTCTCCTTCAAGAATTATAACAAGACCACCACTTCCCGCAGCCAAGGCATCAACCGCTATACGCTGACAGGATATGAGCAGAATCCGGACGGTACTTACAACCTGGTAATCTCTCCGTTCGGTTCATCCAATCCGACCAAACCGGTGCTGAGCACTTCGTCATCAGTAGCCGGAGACCGCCGTATCTATTTTCAGTCATACTTAGACTATAATCAGAAATTCGGCGACCATAATGTCAGCGGAATGGCATTGTGGAACATCGACCAATACGACAACAACGCACCGGGTGACCTGGTAGCCTCCCTTCCTCGTCGCAAAATGGGTTTCGCCGGACGATTGTCATACGATTATGGCGGCCGCTACCTGATGGAAGTGAATGCCGGTTACAACGGTTCCGAGAACTTCGCCAAGGGTCATAAATGGGGCTTCTTTCCGTCAGTGGCCGTGGGCTGGAACGTCAGCCAAGAAAGCTTCTTCGAACCGATGAAAGATATTATCTCCAGCTTGAAGCTCCGCGCTTCATACGGTCTGGTGGGTAATGACCAGCTACTGGATTCAAGTGGGGCAATCATCCGCTTCATCTATATGTCGGACATCACGCTGCAGAGCAGTGGGGCCAGCTTCACCACCGGCGACAAGCAGCAGACAACCCTGAACGGTCCTGTATATACACGCTATCAGAACAATGACCTGACTTGGGAAGTGGGTGAAAAGCTGAACGTGGGCTTCGACATGCAGCTGTTCAATTCACTGAATATCAACATGGACATCTTCCGGGAGATTCGCCGGGACATTTTCCAGCAACGCTACTCCATCCCCAACTACCTCGGTACGGCAAGCACTGCCGTTTACGGTAACTTGGCGAAGGTAAAAAACAGCGGTTTCGACCTGTCGATAGACTATGGAAAGCAGTTCAACAAAGACCTTGCCATCCAGTTCAAAGGTACGTTTACCTACGCACACAACAAGATTCTGGAGTATGACGAAGCACCGGGCGTGCGTCCCGCACTTTCAAACATCGGCAAGAAACTGAACACCATCTACGGTTACGTCTCCAACGGATTATATATAGACAGGGCAGACATCGAAAACAGCCCGACCTCCACACTGGGCAATATCGCCATCGCACCGGGTGACATCAAGTATCTGGACCAACCCGACAAAGACGGCAATTATGACGGGAAAATTACCAGCGACGACCGTGTCGCCATGGGATATCCTACAGTACCGGAAATAGTCTATGGCTTCGGTCCCTCTATCTCTTATAAGAACTGGGACTTCTCATTCTTCTTCCAGGGAGTGGCGCATACCTCACTGATGATGTCCGGCTTCGCGCCTTTCGGAACCCAATACAACCGCAATGTATTGTCTTGGATTGCCGACGACTATTGGTCCGAGACCAACCAAAACCCGAATGCCAGCTATCCGCGTCTGACCAAGAATGACAACAACCACAACACACAGTCGTCTGACTACTGGTTGCGCAACGGCGCTTTCCTGAAACTGAAAAATGCGGAGATAGGCTACACCTACAAGAAAGCCAGATTCTACATCAGCGGCATCAACCTGCTGACATTCTCTCCGTTTAAGCTTTGGGACCCGGAAATGGGTGGAGGAAAAGGCTTGAGCTATCCTACACAGCGTACTTTCAACGTAGGTTTCCAATTGTCATTTAAATAACCTGATAAAACGAACAGATATGAAAAAGTTCTATAAAATATTTATCGTAATGGCGTGCTCGCTATTAGGCGTTTTGTCTTCTTGCAACTATCTGGACGTGGTTCCCGATGAAAAAGCGACAGAAAAAGATGCGTTTGAAGACAAGGAAGCGGCCCGGCGTTTCATCTATTCATGCTACGCCTATATCCCTAACCCAAGAAACGGCACCAGTTCCCTCGACCTTTTCACTTCCGACGAAGTGGTAACGGCATTTGAGCACGAAACATTTGCAGCTTTTCCGAAAGGAAACTATTCCGCTTCCAATCCGGTCATCTCTTATTGGAACTCTCTGTTCCAAGGCATCAAGCAGTGCTACATCCTGCTGAACAACATTGACAATGTGCCTGCACTGGAAGCATCCGTCAAGGCTGATTACATCGCTCAGGCCAAGTTCCTGATAGGCTACTACCACTTCCTGCTGATTCGCAGCTATGGCCCGGTCATCTTGGTGAAGGAAGAGCCCTTGCTGACTACGCCCGCCGACCAGTATGCTGCCCGTTCTTCCTATGACGAATGCGTGGATTATGTATGCCGGATATTGGACGAATCAGCAGAAGGACTGCCTGCCACCCGTGTCAACGAGCATTACGGGTTGGCCACCAGCGTGGCTGCCAAGTCCATCAAAGCCAGAATGTTATTATATGCGGCCTCACCCTTGTTCAACGGAAACAACGAATTCTATGCCAATTTCAAGGATAAGGACGGAAATCCGCTGATGCCTCTCACATACGATGCCGGCAAATGGCAGAAAGCCAAAAGCGCATACGAAGAAGCCATCCGCCTGGCAGAATCTGCCGGATATGGGCTTTACAAGACAACGGATTACATGCTGGACGGCTACGACAACGTAGAGCCGGTGGATCCGGTGCAGCACACACTGCGCTACACGGTAATCGAACCGGCCAACAATGAAATAATCTGGGCCGATTGCCGTTCGGAGGGTGCTTACAGCATACAGAATAAGTCGCTTCCTTTCTGCAACGGTTCGGCATACAATGGCGTGTCTCCGACACTTACCATGCTGAAGCGCTTCTATACAAAGAGAGGATTGCCGATTGATGCAGACCCGGATTTCCCACAAGGCAACAGCATCTACGAATCGACTACCGTAGGTGAAGAAAATGCAAGTATCGGCGACCCGGACGCGCAGACCATCCGGTTCAACCTGAATCGTGAACCCCGTTTCTACGCTTGGGTGGCTTTCCAAGGAGGTTTTTATGAGATAATGAGCGCCACAGACGGTAACGGTGCCTATGACAACGATGCAAGCTACCAGAAATACAACCAGGCAGTCAACCAAGGCAAGCTGGTCTGCGACTTCGTAATTGGTGGCAACACCTCACGTCAGCCAACAGGGAGCACGTTGCGCACGAACAACTATTCTCCCACCGGCTACCTGAACAAGAAAGGCGTAGTGCCGGGTTATAATGTACGCACAGCCTTATATAATCCCCCGTTCTATCCATGGCCGGTAATCCGTCTGTCGGAGCTCTATTTGGGATATGCCGAAGCTTGTGTGGAATGCAATGAGTTGCCCACAGCGAAAATTTATCTGAACAAGATTCGCGAACGCGCCGGCATACCTGACGTGGAGACTTCTTGGAACGGTATCGCCACATTGGATCAAAACAAGATGCGTGAGATTGTCCGTCAGGAGCGTACCATCGAATTTTATCTGGAGAACCACACTTTCTGGGACTTGCGCCGCTGGAAGGATGCAGAACGTCACTTCGGCGTAAAGGCAAAAGGCATGAACATTCTTGGTACGAACATTGATGAGTTTGCACAAGAAACAGAAGTAACTTTTGAGCGTAAGTTCGAAAGCCCGACTCAATACCTGATGCCTATCCCCGTGACAGATGTCAACCGAAATCAGAATTTGGTTCAGAACCCTGGTTATTAACAACAAACAACAACAGAAAAAATGAAGAATACAGTTAAATATTGGGTCGGGATACTCCTGTCCGGATTAGTCCTGCTCACCGGGTGCAACGACGAAAACGGTATTGTTCCGGACGAAATCACCGGTCTGACAGCAGAAAGTACTCCAGGTTGCATCATTCTGCACTGGAACACTCCTGAGGGAGCCAACTTTCATCATATCGAGGTAAATTATTACGACCCATTGTTGAAAAAGGACGTGATGCGTGCCGCAAGCGCCTATGCAAACAGCATTGAAATTCCGAATACTCGACGCAAATATGGAGAATATAACTTTACGGTGCAAACAGTCAGCTCCACAGGCGACAGAAGTGCCGTGCAGAATATCTCCATGATTTCGGAACCGGCAGAACCGACTTATGTCAACACACAGATTGCACTGACGGCGGCCGACCTCTCTACCAACGCACAGGAACCGAGTGAAGGTCCCATTGCCAACCTGCTGGACGGAAACAAAAGCACTTTCTTCCATACGGCATGGAGTGTGGGCATTCCGGGTCCCCACTGGTTGCAGGCCAACTTGAAACGAGAGATTACAGACTCTTACAAGTTTTACTACGCCCCACGCAACAATGCAAACAATAAGCCGACGGACTTTGATTTGATGGGAAGCACAGACGGCAATGAGTGGTTCCTGATAAAGAATTTCACGAAAGAGGCCGATGGGCTACCGACTACCTCTACGGGTGAGTACACCTCGGAAGTATATCGTGTGGAAAGACCTTTCAGCCAAATCCGTATCATGGTGAATGAGACCAACAACGGCAGTGTATTCTGGACAATGTCCGAATTCAAGTTCTATTCCGTCACGATTGAAGACCCGGAAGCTCCGGATGCGGATGAGTAAGCACGATTCTTCGCCTTTTATCTAAATCTTAAGAGCACATCAGAAAAGGGATGTGCAAAGTCGAACTAAAGATTCGTGGACAGGATTACGCGAATTGCACAAACAAGATTGAAAGAAACGACCGGCTGTCGGTGACTCTTTTGCTTGTTCCTTGTGTAATTCGCGTTTCTTTAGATAAAACCTACATCTCTCGTATCGAAAAAAGTACGATACAACCGGGCGTAGGCTTATTTTTCCGCATTATAGACGCACTTGGGTTTAGAGTAGATATTGTATGCCCGCTGGTGTGAACGCAATTATGCGGACAAAAATTCTATCACCTGCTCGTGTCATAAATTCATTCTTTAGAAAGCAACGGCTCCGCAAATATCCGGGCCATCTTCCAATCCTCCACTGGCACTTCAAGCAGTACCATACGGCTGCTTTCCGTCTTCCAAATAGCCAAAGGCTTGGCATCGGAGAGGCAATAGGCAAACTCGGCTCGATAGGTCTCGTCCAAATCCGCACCGTCCTTATCAACAACCGGACTGCCATAGATGTCCGTCATATACCGATACAACTTCTCGGAAGAGCGCTTGCAGAATGCATTTTCCTCTTCTGCTTTCGAATTGAAAAGGGAGACGTAAATTCCCTGCTTGCCCTCCTGCGCCAATGTTACGGAACACAACTCGAAATCCGGATTCAGGATATTGACATACCCATTGGCAACATTGGTATTGCCGGGCAATTCATTCCAGTTCCAGCCTAAGAAGTCCCTGTCTGCCGCAACGTTCAGGGTGAGCGTTTTGCTCTGATAGACCACTTTGTCCTCCTTGCTTCCTCTCAGATAAGAAGTGAATGTGCCGGGATAATGGAAACAATGTCCCCAAGAAAACATGAAACTATTTTCGCCCAACAGAGAGTGGGTCAATTCCTTTCCATCGTCATCCGTCACTACCCATTCCAGATGGTCGTAGCAGTCGCGAACTTCAGCCATCGTCATCGTTATATCGAATGTAATAGAAAACTTCATCATCTCCAGCAAATGAACATCCGTGACATCCGCTTTCAAGGAAAATGGCAACACCTTCTTATCCGGCTGTTCAGGTTGTTCAGGCTCTTCTGCCCAAGGAGCAGAATCATTGCCGCAACCAGCAAGCAGCAGCAGTGACAGCAGGCAAACAAAAACACTCTTCATACTATGATTGCTCTTGGTACTCATAACGCACATACTCTTTGAAAGTTCTTTCCATACTTAAATCAAGATAGACCTTCTTCTCCTCCTTGGAAAAATAGAAGCGGAAGTCCATCCAACAGGCATCTAAAGCGCCATCGACAGGTTTCAACAAGAATTGCTGCTGCTGTTTGCTGAAAAGCGTTTCGCGTATCACTGCTTCGAACGTGGCCGGATAATACTGGTAATTCAGATTGCTCTGTGATAAATACTTGCAGATGAAATGAGGCTTGCCGAACGTATTCCGAATCTCCACCGTAGAGAAAGAGACATCTTCGGGACGAATGCTTCCTTCCGATGAAGCGACCGACTTCCACACGCCTTCGTAGGACAACGGCGTGTGTACATACTTGACAACGTTTCCCTCAACAGACAGCGTGCCATCATCGGTCACCTGATATGCCCAATCCTGTGCCTTGTTCTGCCGGATGAGCCGGATGCCCTCTTGCGAACGCTCCCATTGCAGCTCCTCGCATCTCAAAAAGCCGTCTGAACCGAAACTGAAAATATTCATAACGCCATCCGGGTATATCCGATACAAGAAGTCTGTCCCTGCAAACGCCTTACCCGCTTCCGAGGCGTGCCAATTGCCCACGACAGGAAGTTCCATCGCATAGTCCGCATAATCCTTAATGGAGAGCAAAGAGCCACGGGTAGCATACACAGCGTCCAGCTCCGTACCGTCCGCAAAGGAAATCGCCAACCTGCCGTCAGCGGTATGCCACTTCAGCCCACCGTCATCCGATGTGCCTGTTCCATCCGCCTTCAATGAAAGTTTCCACGCCTGGTTTTCTTGTTGGGAATCAGCAAACCGCTCAAGTTCCCAGTCCCCCACCAACTTCCAGTCGTACTCCATTTCAATGACCTCACCGGGGTCTTGCCCGCCGGCATCATCGTCATTGCCGCAACCCGCAAACCCGAATGCACACAGGCACAGCAGCCATACTCCTATTATTCTTTCGGCTTTCATATTCTGAAAAGATTTTATTCACGCCTAAAGGTAGAAAAAATGATATAAGAGCAGCCATCTGCCGAATGATTAATGAAGAATAAAAACAATATTTAATGAAACTTTTTGTAGTTTTGCAGGGAACAACAATCAAATCATATTCCAAAACAATGAAACAAATCAGAACAATGCTTGCCGGCGCAGCCCTGTTGCTACTTTGCGGTTGCAACGCACCGGCCAAGCAGGAATCCTCGTCCACAGATGGAAGCGAGAAGAAAGAGAACACCGTAATCGAAACCATCCTGTCACGCCGCAGCATCCGCCGGTATCAACCGCAAGCAGTAAACCGCGACACCATGCAAATTATCTTG
The DNA here is from genome assembly GCF_029057325.1 of Bacteroides sp. Lineage (GTDB taxonomy): Bacteria > Bacteroidota > Bacteroidia > Bacteroidales > Bacteroidaceae > Bacteroides. The sequence continues at coordinate 43,106 of NZ_JAICZW010000131.1, forward strand.
AATTGCGGTATCAACGCCCCCAACGGGCAGAACAAGCAATCATGGGAAATCCGCGTGGTGGACAACCCGGAGTTCATCAACGGCGTCAGCGAAATCTTCAAGAAGGAGAACCCCAAGATGGCGGAAGACCCGAATTTCAAGAACATGTTCCGCAACGCCCCCACCGTGGTGTTCATTGCCAACGACACCTCGTATGACTGCTCGCAGATAGACTGCGGACTGCTGGGCGAAAACATGATACTCTCCGCCTGGTCTATGGGAATAGGTTCCTGTTGCCTGGCCAGCCCTACACGGTTCATGACTTCCAACCCGGCGGCGACCGAATACCTGAAACGGCTCGACTTCCCCGAAGGCTATCAATTGCTCTACTGCATTGCCTTCGGATATCCGGACGAAGCGCCTGAGGCCAAACCACGCAACGCGACGAAAATCAAATACATTGACTGATGTCTGCGGACGAACAAGGTATTAGAAAATCACCTTGTTCGCCCCTGATGTGAGCTTGTACGCTTCCGGTTCGCTCTCTATGAACGACTGGATGTGGCGGATACGCTTTTCCGCCAGAATCTCATCCACAGCAATCAGGATGCCGGTCTCCTCCACATCGCCGAAACCGTAGTTGATAGCTGTGCCGAACATACGCATCGTCGGACTGAGGTTCATGTAGGCATTCACCAGAGGGGGAATGTTGTAGCCCAACTTACGGATTTCACTGTTCAGTATCTTATAGTCTTCCTTGAAAGAATCTTTGCAGAAGAGGGTAGCCAGTTCCTGCTCGTCCGACTCCAGCAGGAGCGGCTTCATCGGAGTAATCAGGTTGTCCTTATCGGCAAAGTGCTTTCGGAGGAAATAGAGTATCATGTCGCGCCCATGGCGGTGATAGCTGGGATACATGGTCACCTTCCCGAAAAAGTACTTCACGTTGGGCATGATTACCGTCAAGGCACCCAGCCCATCCCACAGGTTGTCTAAAGCAAACAATCCTTTGCTGTCGGTACGTGTAGATTGATACTCCAACGTGACGAACGAACGCCCCAGCTCGATGGTGGTAGGAAGATAGTCCTTCAAGAATTTATCGGAGAAGTTGAACATGTGCGCAGTCGCCAGAATGGGTGCCCCCTGTTCGTCAAAGCGCACATCCGTTCCCAATATATAACGATATCCCCCCAAGATTTCTTCAGCTTCGGGATTCCAGACAATCAGCTGCTTATAGGAATTCTCCATGGTGTCATATTCGTCGATATCCATGGATTTGCCCGTTCCTCCTCCTGCTGCACGGAAAGCTATTTCGCGCAGACGCCCGATTTCCTTCATGGTGTTCGGAGAATCTTGTGCTGTAATAATATATATTTTATTATGACTCCTGTTGGTCATGCGCAAGCGCTTCTCCTCTGTCAGCTCCGCTTTCAGCAGCTCCTTGCTTATAGGTGCAATCACATCTTCCATATTCTTCTATTAGCAGTTCTTCTTACTATAAATTCAGTCTTTCTACAGATTATATACGATATCCTTTACATATTGCGCCCATTCGGCCGGCGTTTTCGACTTGTCGAAAGTCTGCCAGGGAATGGGTTTCCCTATGGTAATGGTAAATGTCTTATGACGGTTCTTCAGCATCTCGTCTGCCAAATAGAGCATGGCGATGTTGAACTTGATGCCCAGTATCTTGCAACAATTGGCGAGATTATAAAAAAAGTTGGAGTTACGCCCTTCGAAATGGATGGGAACCACATCGCGGTGAGCTTCTACGCTCTTCACGACAAACGTCTTTTTCCAATCCAAATCCCGGATAACCCCATGCTGCCTGCGCGAACAAAGCCCGGCAGGAAACATGATCAGTTGATTGTCCGATGCGAAGCCGGCCTCCACTATTTTCGGGAAATCCTTCGCCTGTTTTCCCGTTTTGTTAATAGGAATACAAAGTGGAGCCAGCCCGTGCAGGTTCATCAGCAGGTCGTTCACCATATACTTCACCTTGCCGTTGTAGAAAGTTCCCAGAACATAGCCCAGCGCCACTCCATCCTGACCGCCCAGGGGGTGGTTCGATACAAACGTGCATAACCTGTCTTGGGGGAGATTCTCTTTTCCTTTTACCACCAGCTTGGCATCCAGAAAATCCAGACAGGCTTCCAGGAAGTCCACGCCTACCTTATCCTTCGACTCCCGCAGGAAGACATTCAATTCTTCCTGATGAACGATGTGTTTCAAATAAGAAACTACGAACTTTGGGATGTATTTTGATTGCTTCGGGGCTTTCTCCAGAAGTATATTGTAAATGTCAATAAAGAATAAAAAGTCGTCTGACATATTTTTTTTTATTAAATAA
>NZ_JAICZW010000132.1 GCF_029057325.1 Bacteroides sp.
ATCTCATAGAGACTATTAGAGAACCTCTCATAAACGTAATAATACTAGTTTTATCCCATAATTTATATGAGATAAATTTGTATATAGAAATATCTATTTCTATATCAAAAAGCAATCCTATTATGATAAGTATTATTACGCTGATAGATAGTAATATCGCATAAGAAGTTAATGCGTTAAACTGATAAAAAAAGTTCCATAGGTGTAGCTCCTTAACCAGATGAATAGAGTTGGTGATCGTTTCATTTGCCTTGCTAATGGATTTGGTAGCCTTAATTTGCTTTGATTTGTCAAATATGACAATGAGTAGGCTTAAAAAAAGTGCAACCATGATAGACAGGCAAGTCAAAATATGATCTGTTGCATTACTTGTTAATCCGTTTGGTTTATAAAAACAGAATAGAGCACTAATACAGAGTGCAATAATTTGTAGAAAGGAAAAATATAATTTAGGTTTTTCCCCTTTCCCATTTAGATTTTTATATTGCCATTCATGCCCATCTTTAATGAGCCGAAATAAATAATATATTAACAGATTACTATTCATCTATGTTCTATGCCATAAATTTCAGGTTTTATTTTTCCTAATAAATTGTCACATAACGATTTCAACTCATTTCGTGCAAAATTGCCATTATCATCTGCTGAGATATAGTTATTAACGATTATAATGGGGCGAATATCATGGTCCTTATCTATAGAGAAAGGCAATAATTTCTTTTGTTCCTCATTTTTCATTACTCCTTTTTTGTTAGAAAAGGAAGAAAGGGAAATTGTAGAGTTTCCTGCTTTAAGAGCAAAAAAATTACTGATGCGCTTTATAAATGTATTTGAGTTTTGAATGTCACTTGTATTTGTTTTAGGAACTATTGTAATCTTAATGTCGAATTCTTCAGAATTGGTGGTTACTTCCTCTTCTGCTTGAGTTTGGGTAATAATTTCTTGCTCAAATGATATACTAAACAGATTTGCACTTTTAATAAATTCGGCTTTTAGCCATATAGGGAAATAGGAATTAACACGGCATCCCTTAGTCTCATCTGTTTTAAGTAGTCTTTCAATAAAAGGTTTTACAGCCTTGCGTATAGAAGCATTTTCTTTAGATTCAACCATTAATATGCCTATTTTAGAATCTAGTGGAAAATACAGATAGAAATAATATCTATCTGTAATGATGTCAGTTTTGTTGATAATTCTTCTTTTAGATGTATCAGACAATTTTGCTAATTTTCGAATAGAATTGTAAGGACCTGCATCAATAAATCCTTCTATAGTATAAGTAGAAGAATGGGAAGTCAAAATGCTATTTATGCGTTCTCCTTTTCCTTTAAATAAGGTTAATCCTATACTCTTGTTTTCTATACAGAAGACATCTTTTCCTATTAGCTCAATCAAGTTGCGATAAAACGTATTAAAGAGTTTTGAATACGTAATGGATGAATCTGTTATATCGTTTTTTCTTATAATAACATCTTTAAAAGTCCCAGAACGTTTATTTAGGACTATTTGATATACATCAAGTTTACTAGCCATATCAATAATTATTTTTCTCCTTTAATTCTATTACAATTCCTACAAAGCATTTGACAATTCTCTGCTACCGTCGTACCACCTTTTTTCCAAGGGATGATATGGTTTGCTTCCATTAAATTGTAATCAATTTCTTCAGGCCAAGGAATTCAAAATTGTAGGCAAAATAGGTAAAGAAATTGCTGACACGTGGATCATCGCAATTACACAACACGGTTTTACCCCGAAAATGTTCGCGATAATGTTTCAGTTCATTATTAATATCTTCAAGTTGAGTGTAAAACTCATCTTTCTTCGCTTCTTTTGCCTTATTCAGATTCTTGTTTGCCATTTATAAATTGCTTTTAGACGTTTTCCGATGTTCAATACTAAATAATTCTGCTATTGCTATTTGGTACAAATATAAGCAAAACTATGAAAAGTAACTAATCAAGATTAAATTTATAAATATGAGTAGTTGCGTTAAAATTAGAAAAGCAATTCTTTGGTGAAACAGAAAAAGGCCTTCAGAGCCGTAAGTTATTCACTCCATGAACCGTAAGCAGTAGAGGTAACCATAAGTTATTTACTTGATGTAGGCTGTATAAACGAAATTCCCGAAAGGAAAAATAATATTGAAAGCAAAAAAATCGTTTTTGATTAGATATACAAATAGCGGAATTACACGGATTCATTAGGGAGAGAATCCGTGTAATTCCGCATAATTCGGCACCTAAAAAGTTTAAACTTTACTTCAATATCTGCGGCAGATTCTCTCTTCCCCAGAAGTAGTAAACACAGATGCCCACCCAGCTGGTAAGCAGCAGGATGATGGCCACCAGCAGTTTCTTCACGCTGTCCACCGGCCACTTCATGATTTCAAGCACGGCTTTGACGCATAATACCACGCCAATCACCCAAATGATAAATCCCATCATAGCTTTTAATTATTAATAGTTTGACTTAAAAACGAAAGAGAGACCGTCTCCGGTCAGGGGGAGGTCTCTCATTCTTTATCTCAATAGTTGAATTACTCTGCTACTTCTGCGCCCCAGTTTTCTTTGGCGAGACGCTTGTAGCTGTTGTAACGCCATTTAGCGTTTTCTTCAGCAGCTTTGAAGAGTTCTTCAGCCTCCTGCGGATATTGTTTCATTACGGAAGCGTAACGAACCTCACCCTTCAGGAAGTCTTGGAATCCGCTCCAATCCGGTTCTTTGCTATCCAGCGTGAACGGGTTCTTGCCTTCAGCTTCCAGAGCCGGGTTGTAACGCCACAAGTGCCAGTAACCGCACTTCACAGCCTTCTCTTCTTCGGCTTGGCTCTTACCCATACCAGCCTTCAGACCGTGGTTGATACACGGAGCGTAAGCGATGATGAGTGACGGACCGGGATAAGCCTCTGCCTCGCGGATAGCCTTCAGCGTCTGAGCCTGGTCGGCACCCATAGCAATCTGGGCAACATATACATAACCGTAAGTAGTAGCCATCAGACCGAGGTCTTTCTTGCGTACACGCTTGCCGGCAGCGGCAAACTTAGCGATAGCACCCACCGGAGTAGCCTTAGAAGACTGACCGCCTGTGTTGGAGTAAACCTCCGTATCAAGTACGAGGATGTTGACATCCTTACCGCTGGCGATTACGTGGTCCAGACCACCGTAACCGATGTCGTAAGAAGCACCGTCACCACCGATAATCCACTGGCTGCGTTTTACCAGGTATTGAGACAACGCTGCAATCTGCTTGCAGTGGTCGCACTTCTCCTTGCCTGCTTCTACCAACGGGATAATCTTCTCGGCCAGTTCCTTCGTCTTTTCGGCATCGTACATGTTCTCAATCCATTCGCCGAACAATGCTTTGGCTTCTGCCGGAGTGCAGTCGGCTGCAATAGCCTCTTGCATTACCTTCACGATGCGTGCGCGCATCTTCTCGTTGGCAAGTTCCATACCCAGACCGAATTCGCAGAAGTCCTCGAACAGAGAGTTTGCCCAAGCAGGACCTTGGCCCTTCTCGTTCTTCGTATAAGGAGTAGAAGGTACTGAACCGGAGTAGATAGAAGAACATCCTGTAGCATTTGCTACCATCTGACGGTCACCGAACAACTGGGAAATCAGTTTCACATACGGAGTCTCGCCGCAACCGGAGCAAGCGCCTGAGAACTCGAACAACGGAGTAGCGAACTGAGAGTTCTTCACATTTGCCTTGATGTCAATCAGGTGTTGTTTGCTCTTCACGTTCTCTACGCAGTAAGTCCAGTTGGCAGCTTCGCCCAGTTGGCCTTCGAGGTGAGTCATTGTCAGAGCCTTGCCACCCTTCTTCGGGTTGCCCGGACAAATATCGGCACAGTTACCGCAACCCAAGCAGTCCATAACATCCACCTGCATGCGGAAGGTCATGCCGTCGAATGCCTTGCCCACAGCCTTCAGCTGAGTGAAGTTGGCACCCTTCTGCTCTTCAGCATCGAGTACGAACGGACGGATGGCAGCGTGAGGACAAACGTAAGCACACTTGTTACATTGGATACAGTTTTCAGGATTCCATTCGGGAACGAATGCAGCAACACCGCGCTTTTCATATTTTGCAGTACCTTGATACCAAGTACCGTCTTCGATGCCCTTGAATGCAGATACCGGCAGCAAGTCGCCATCCTGTGCATTGATAGGACGAACCACTTCGTTGATGAATGCCGGGTCGTTGTTTTCAGCCTTGGCGTCGTCTTCCAGATTAGCCCAAGCCGGGTCAACGGTCAGCTGTTTGTATTCACCACCACGGTCAACGGCAGCATAGTTCTTGTTGACAACGTCTTCACCCTTCTTGCCGTAAGACTTCACGATGAACTTCTTCATCTGCTCTACAGCCAGGTCAACAGGGATTACACCTGTGATGCGGAAGAATGCGGATTGCAGGATGGTGTTGGTACGGTTGCCCAAACCGATTTCCTGTGCAATCTGAGTTGCGTTGATATAGTAAACGGTGATGTTGTTCTGTGCAAAGTACTTCTTCACCTTGTTCGGCAGGTTCTTAGCCAGTTCTTCGCCTTCCCAGATGGTGTTCAGCAAGAAAGAACCGTTTTTACGCAGACCGCGAGTCACGTCGTACATGTGCAGGTAAGCCTGAACGTGGCAAGCTACGAAGTTCGGCGTATTTACCAAGTAAGTGGAACGAATCGGAGTATCGCCGAAACGCAGGTGAGAGCAAGTGAAACCACCTGACTTCTTGGAGTCGTAAGAGAAGTAAGCCTGACAGTGCTTGTCGGTATTGTCACCGATAATCTTCACGGAGTTCTTGTTGGCACCTACCGTACCGTCAGCACCCAGACCGTAGAATTTAGCTTCGAACATGCCTTCGCCGCCCAGTGCGATTTCTTCTTCCTGAGGTAGAGAAGTGAAAGTCACGTCATCCACGATACCGATAGTGAAGTGGTTCTTCGGCATCGGCAGAGCCAGGTTCTTGAATACGGCGATAATCTGGGCAGGAGTAGTGTCCTTAGAACCCAAACCGTAACGGCCGCCTACGATAACCGGAGCGTTTTCTACGCCATAGAAGCAGTCTTTTACGTCGAGGTACAACGGTTCGCCGTTGGCACCCGGCTCCTTCGTGCGATCCAGAACAGCGATGGTCTTGGCAGTCTTGGGAACAGCGGCCAAGAAGTGCTTGGCAGAGAACGGACGATACAAGTGTACGGCAACCATACCTACCTTTTCGCCGTTGGCTACCAGGTGGTCGATGGCTTCACGGGCAGCTTCGGTTACAGAACCCATAGCGATGAGGACGCGTTCTGCATCTTCGGCACCATAGTAATCGAACAAACCGTACTTGCGGCCTGTAATCTTGGAGATTTCGTTCATGTATTCCTCTACGATGGCAGGAACTGCTTCGTAGTAGTTGTTGCAAGATTCGCGGTGCTGGAAGAAATGGTCGGGGTTTTCGGCCATACCACGGGCAACCGGATTCATGGGGTTCAACGCACGTGCGCGGAACTCTGCCAATGCTTCCTGGTCAATCAGCGGAGCGAGGTCATCGTTCTCCAACATTTCAATCTTCTGGATTTCGTGAGAGGTACGGAAACCATCGAAGAAGTTAACGAACGGCACGCGGCTCTTGATAGTAGAGAGATGGGCAACACCGGCCAGGTCCATCACTTCTTGTACGGAACCTTCGGCCAGCATGGCGAAACCTGTCTGGCGAGTGGACATCACATCCTGATGGTCGCCGAAGATACACAAGGCATGGCTTGCCAGTGTACGTGCTGATACGTGGAACACGCAAGGCAGGAATTCACCGGCAATCTTGTACATGTTCGGAATCATCAGCAACAGACCCTGTGAAGCTGTGTAGGTAGTGGTCAGCGCGCCTGCCTGCAAAGAACCGTGAACGGCACCTGCCGCACCGGCTTCCGACTGCATTTCCTGTACCAATACTGTTTCGCCGAAGATGTTCTTGCGACCTGCGGCAGCCCATTCATCTACATATTCAGCCATAGTAGAAGAAGGGGTGATGGGGTAGATGGCAGCTACTTCTGAGAACATATACGAGATATGCGCAGCAGCTTGGTTACCATCACAAGTAATGAATTTCTTCTGTTTAGTCATAACTAACTTGAATTTATTAATAAAAAAATCTCTCCATATTAATATAAGAAACCGAACAGCCAGAGAGGTATTTGGTTGTTCCGGCCTATTTCCGCCTTATGCAAGGCGTATGTTATCGCAGGATTGTTCTTGATTTTCGTTCCTTCCGGACAAATCTTGAACGGCATCACTTCGTCCACCATGAACGAGATGTTTTTGTCTCCTTTGTTCACCTTGTGGTCTTTCCACAGGGAGTTTGTAAAGAAGGTATCCAATATATCTTGCTCTTCTACCTTGACGGGATAGATGGAATACATCAGGTTGGAGTTGTGCATCATTATCTTCGATGGCTTTTTGGGAAACTCTTCTCCTTTGGGATAGACCATGTTGATGAGGCGCGCGTCCGCCAGATACTTGATGTAGTTCATGACCGTGGCGCGTGAGGTCTGTATCTCGTTGGCCAATTGGCTGACGTTCGGTGCTTTGGGACCATCCACGGCCAGCAGGTAGAGCAATTTCTTTATCTTTGAAAGATATTTCAGTTCGATTTGTTTGATGAGCAGGATGTCCACTTCTACCATCATGTTCATCGTCTTGAGCAGATTTTCTGAAAAGTTGCGCTTCTCAAGAAAGAAAGGGTAGAAGCCGTGATGCAGGTAATCCTGAAAATAATCCAACGGACGTACTTTGGAAAGGATTCCTTTGGCTATCTGTTCGTGGCTGCTCAGAATCTCTCCCAATGTATAGGCATGGAATTTCATGTCCGTTTGCAGATTCAGGTATTCGCGAAACGAAAAACCGCGCAAGTTATAGCTTTTGACGATGTCGCGCAGTTCCAGATTCTCTTCCTTCAGGCGCATGACCGACGAGCCGGTAAATACAATTTTTAGGTGTGGAAAGCGGTCGTAGCACATGCGCAGTTCTTTGCTCCAATTGGGATGTTTGAACACCTGGTCTATCAGCAACACTCTACCTCCACGGCGCTGGAATTCACCGGCGAACTCTACGAGGTCGTGCCCGGAGAAGTAGAAATTGTTCATGTTGATGAAGAGGCAGGAGCGGTCCGTCCCGAATTTCTCTTTGGCATATTGAAGCAGAAAGGTGGTTTTGCCTACGCCGCGTGTTCCCTTGATACCGATAAGACGGTCGTTCCAGTTAATCTCGTCCATCAGGTCACGGCGGACAGGAGCATTGGTATGCTCCACGAGGTAAGCGTGTGTACGATAAAATGCTTCCATGCTTCTAATTCGGTTTATCGGGACAAATATACGGCTTTTTTATAGAATTGCAAAGTAGAGATGACAGAATATTATATAACTTTGCACTCCCCGATAAAAGCGGGCAACCGGTTAACATTTTGAAAGATGAAACTTTATGCATTCAATCCCGATGCGGATATGGCATTGGGGAACAACGAAGAGAATTATATGGCACCTGCTTCCATCCGCCGCATGGCGGAAGATTTGGCCTTGCTGCCCGTCTGGTATGCCCTGCCCGGCAGCGGCGTGTTGGCGCCTTCCGCCTACAACGCCGATTTCTTGAAACAGATGCAACGGCAGTTCCGGCTGGACGTGCGGCTGGTGACGGAACCGGAATTGCCCGATTTCTCCGATGTGCAGGTGATGCCTTGGGGATGGAATCTTGCATTGCGGAAGCGGTTGTTGAAAGGAGGTATATCGGAAAAGGTGCTTCCCGATTTGGATACTCTTCAGAAATATCGTTCTCTGGCAGCTCGCAGTCGTGTGTTGGCACTTCACGCACGGCTCCAATCCGAAGGGATGAAAGAAATCTGCGGAATAGATAGCTGTCTGGTGAGGACGGAGGATGAATCGCATTCCGATTTGTCGGAGGTTATCGGGCGTTATAAAGAAGGCTGTGTCTGTAAGTCGCTTTGGTCGAGTAGTGGGAAAGGGTTGTGCTGGTGCTGGTATGGCTTTACGAAACCCGTTTCCGATTGGTGCAACCGTGTCTTGAAGACAGACGGTGCTTTTATGGTGGAGCCTATATATAATAAGGTGGAAGATTTTGCGATGGAGTTCTATGCAGATGGGCAGGGGCAAGTGTGTTTTGTAGGCTATTCGCGCTTTGTCACTGATGGCAGAGGTGCCTATCAGGGCAATTTGCTGGTTACGGACGTTCAGGTAGAGGAGTGGATTCAGCGATACATTTCTTTGGAGGCGTTCGTGCAGATGCGTGAATCGGTGCGAAGGGGATTGGCGGAGCTGTTGGGGGCTGACTATATGGGCTTCTTAGGGGTGGATATGATGGTCTGCCGTCTGAACGAAGGACTTTCGTATGCTGTCCATCCCTGTGTGGAGATTAATTTGAGGATGAATATGGGGATTGTCGCCCATACGCTTTGTGACCGGTTCATTGCTTCCGGCAGCAAAGGATTCTTTTCGGTTGAGTACTTTCCTGCTACAGAGGCTTTGCAGGAGCAGCACGCAAGGGATGTGCAGGAACATCCGCTGCGTGTGGAGCAGGGTAGGGTGGTGTCGGGCTATCTGCCGTTGGTGCCGGTCACGCCGAGAAGCAGGTATCGGGCGTTTGTGAAAGTGGAGTAAGGCGGTGGCGATTTAAAGGGAGTCATAGGAGTTAAAAGGAGGTATCAGCCGACCGGTCGGCTTAGGGGTTAAAACCGTGTACTGGAACAGCAAGATATTAAAATCTACGGAAAACTCCGGTTATCACCTTGCAATAATTCAACTTCTTATGTATAACAATTTGTTACAATTCTCCTTACTCTTCAATTTTTCAAATCTCCCCAAATAGAAGAGCGCAAGAAATCTCCCAAAAGTTTCATCGAAGTATTTCTAAAGTTTAAGTTAAGTGTTTCTTCGGAAATACTTCGATGAAACTTCATAAAGGACAAAATATGATAAGAATTATTGGAAAATTGACGGAGAAAACTTTTATCCATTGGATTGTGACCAAAAACAATTGCGTATATGTCAGGTCGCTTTTCCGAAAGAGACTCCGCTTTCATTGCAGATCCCAGCAGAACCGTTATTAGCTGTACGAACTTCGGCTCAACGCTCTCTGCAATCCAAGCGTTACCCAGAAATGAAAGTCACGGTAAATACGAATGAAAATCTGGTGAAATTCTTTGATACCTATCCCACATCAATGATAAATGAAGATTTCGGAACCCGGTGGGCTATGTCTGCAAACACGCCGTTAAGTAAGCAGGCTAAAAGTTCTTTGTATCCCAGTCTGAAAATGGCAATAGCAGGAAAGACGCAGTCTGAAGCCGTAAATCGGATACTAAACTTTGTACAAACGGCATTTGTCTATGAATATGACGACAAAGTATGGGGTGGCGATAGAGCCTTCTTTGCTGATGAGACCCTTTATTATCCTTACTGTGATTGTGAAGACCGTTCCATTCTCTTTTCGCGGTTGGTGCGTGATTTGTTAGGATTAAAAGTCGTATTGATTTATTATCCGGGGCATTTGGCTACCGCTGTGCAATTCACGGAGAATGTAACTGGTGATTACGTTGCGATGAACGGTAAACGTTACGTTATATGCGATCCCACTTATATTGGTGCGCCCATAGGAGCTACTATGCCTAAAATGGATAATGCTAAAGCGAAAATAATACTATTGGAATGAACTTTATGAGGAGTTTTATTAAGACATTTGCTTTCGTTTGCTTTTGTTATCACAAAGCATTGCGCAGCAAATATCGTTTCCAAAAGAAATTTCTCAGCCTTGTTCAGGTGATTATGTTGGTGTCTCGTTTGCTGATTCGCCCAAAGAATTGTCTGTACTGAACGCTGTCTTATCTTATATTTTGTTGCATGAGGTAACTTGTAATCATGTTGATGACACATCTGTTATAGCAATAGGCGATTCCATCCATACGGAACGTACAGCATCTTTCACTTCTATCGATACTGTAAATCAATGTGAGTTCGATGTAAACGATATCGTCGTTCGTTTACCGTATGACTGTGTGCCATCACTCCAAATGTCGGAAGATTCAAATTCTTTATTGTTGAAATATCCGTACAAAAGAGAATGATTCGTTATTCTTTCTGCGGAACCGTTAGGAGGCATCGTTCCACACTTCCGTAGTGAGCATACGTACTTAGGGTATCTCATTATACGACTTAGGTACCCTCACTATACGACTTAGGTACCCTAAGTATATGACTTAGATACCCCTCGCCAGAAGGTATTCTGAATGGGGGATTGGCATTGAATGAATGGACGGGAAAATGGAGCGGATGGTTCTTTGAAAAAACGTTATAAGATAAAAGCAGGGATGGGAGGGCTGATATTTAAATCAGCAATTGCGGCATATTGCTTTTTTGAGAAGAAACCTGTCATTGATGTCAGTTTTGTCAATGACGGGCAACTGATATTGTTTTAAGTTATATCGAATTCACGTTACTTATATTCTTTTTTGTCAATGACGATTTTTATAGAAACAACGTACTCTGTAATGGCGATTTTAACGTAAAAGATGAAGTTTTGCGGAAATAGGTATGGATAGATTCCGTTTCGTTTGCGAAGGTGTTTAACACAAGAAAGCGGTAGGAATACAAGGGTATTTGCTGTACTTTCCCTATTTTTGCATTTGGAAAAGGGAGAGTATTTTCTTCATTGTGGAGAAATACCTAAGTGTTTCGGTTTTCATTATGTTTGGGTCTTTTGAATATACAGACGGAAATGAACATATCACGTGAGACATCAAGGTTGGAACATTAAATATTAACTATAAAATGGGAACATTAGGCTGTGTAAACGATATGCTCCAGCGAGATAAGGAGGACAGGGCGCTGCGCAAGATAGGGCGTGAGCGGATGAAGGAAACCCATTGCCGGTTGCTCGAAACAAGAGTTTCCTCCCCCTCCTCCCGCTTCTCGTTGGAACAACCGGAAGATATTCGAAAGAATACATTAGAAAAGGAGGAATTGGAACGCAAGAAACTCAATAGGGCCTATTTAGTCATAGGCTGCATCGTATTGGCAGGGCTTCTCTTTCTTTGTTTATTTATTCAACTTGTCAACTAACCATCGTAATGCCTATTTCAAGAATGGGAATTTTTTAGATTGCCATTATTATGAATTGCTAAGAGCTGATTTTATTGAAAGGTTTTTGCGATAAAATCCGAAGTATTACTCCCGATTTTGCGATAAAATCCGAAGTGCTACTTCGGATTTTCATGGTTTTTATGCACTTTCTTTCACAAAAATTCCTATCTTCGCAGTCGAAACCAATAAAGATTAAGCGGTATGATACTGAACAGAATACCTTTGCTGGAGGAAGCAGGTGAAGAGAGTATTTTCTTGTGGGGAGCACGTCAGACGGGCAAAAGCACTTTGCTGAAGAAATTGTTTCCTGATGCCTCTTATTACGACCTGCTGAAAAGCGATGAGTACACCCGGTTGAGCATACGCCCTTCGCTGTTGCGAGAGGAATGCGAGATGCTGGATGAAGGGGAATTGGTGATAATAGATGAAGTGCAGAAGATACCTGCGCTGCTGGATGAGGTACACTGGCTTATGTCTGTCCGCAATTTGCGGTTCATTCTGTGTGGCTCAAGTGCCCGCAAGCTCAGGAGGTGTGGAGCCAATCTGCTTGGTGGTAGGGCCATACGCAAGGTGCTGTTTCCGTTGGTAAGCCGGGAGATACCTGATTTTGACATTGAGCGGGCGTTGAATAATGGCATGTTGCCCCGGCATTATCTGGTGAAAGATGCGCAGAAACGGCTGGAGGCATACGTGGGAGACTATCTGCAACAGGAAATCGTAGCGGAAGCAGTGGTGCGCCGCATAGATTCATTTACCCGTTTTCTGCAAGTGGCGGCTCTCAGCGATGCCGAAATAATAAACTATACCAATATAGCAAGCGATTGCGGGGTAAGCGCAAAATCGGTCAAAGAGTACTTCTCTATCCTTGAAGAGACGATGCTTGGCTACATGGTTCCGGCATATTCTAAGGTGGTGCGCAGAAAATTGGTAGCCGCACCGAAATTCTATTTCTTTGATGTCGGCATACCCAATTATTTGTTGCGGCGTATGCCGTTAAGGAAAGGTACGGCGGAATATGGCCATGCGCTCGAACATCTGGTATGCCAGGAGCTGAAGGCGTACCTCTCGTACCGGGGGAATGCCAAACCGTTGAGTTATTGGCACACATCGGACAACCGATATGAAGTGGATTTCATCATCGGAGATGCGGAAGTTGCCGTGGAGGTCAAATCATCGTCAGAGGTTTCGTCTTCCGATACAAAAGGCTTGCGGGCTTTCAGCGAGGAATATCCTGAAGCTCGCTTGATAGTTGTAAGCATGGAGGCTCGTCCGCGCCGTCATAACGGCATCGAGATATGGCCGGTCGGAGACTTTCTCAAAAGGCTTTGGAACGATAAATTCGTGTGAGACTTCCCTTTTTTACCGATTCCTCCACTGGTACGTTTCACTCTTAGTCTTATGGCTTCTGGAAGGAAAGGCTTTTTTCCTGTCCTTATGTTGTCCCGAAGATGTTCTTTAGTAAATATTTTTCATAACGGGAGACCGCTGCTCCCCTCTCTGCTTATGCCGGATGATATGTTGTGCCCAATTTTGTGTAGTGATATTGGTTTTATGGTATTTGTCTGATTATTAGTATTTTATTTATTCTGATAGCTGCCGTGAAAAGGGAGTAGGGTCCACTTGGGTCCAGGGTCCACTTATGGACCCTTTTTCAGTGCAAAGGATAGGGATGATAAGGCTGAATGTAAGAAAAAATGATAGATGTCCTGCCGTTGCTTACGTTATTTCATGATTTGGGGAGTCGAAATGCAAAAGAGGCTGACCTAAGGTTTTTCTTACATCCGGGATGATAATCATTCCACGGCTCTTTCATTTAGGCCTTACACATCTTTTCAGACGCGGAATTAGCGGATGGATTTTGTTTTTATCAGCTGAATAAATAACCCGTCCAATCCGTTAAATCCGCGTCTGAAAAATGAAAACGACTTTAAATGGTACACTCCCACGATATAACAAGCGCTTTATGGCATCTTATCACCCTAAAATTGAATATAAAAATCTTTATACCATGTAAATGCTCGAAAATATCGTATAGTATCTTCCTATGAATGTTATAAGAATTTATTTGGTTGTAATTGATTGACAATTAATAAAATACTGTATTTTTAGAGGAGTGCGTAGCTGAAAAAGGGTCCATAAGTGGACCCTGGATCTAAGTGGACCCTATCGCTCATTCTGATAAGGAAAAATATTTATAAATATGTGGTTTGTCTCTGTCTCTCCTGCTTCCGCTTTCCGGCAATGTCTCTGCTCGAAAGCGGGGATGTTTTTATCTACGGGTGGCAATGTTTTTGGAGGGCGGTGGCGGTGTTTCCGGTTTCACCCCACCTGTATTTCCTCGATATTGACCAGCTTATTGGCTATGGCATAAATCGTCAGACCGGCCGTTGTATGAATCTGTAGCTTGTTGGAGATGTTGCGCCGGTGGGTGGTCACGGTATGCACCGAAAGATAGAGCGCGTCGGCTATCTCCTTATTGCTCATCCCTTTGGTCACGCAAGCGATGATGTCTTTTTCCCGGTCGCTGAGTGTTTCCAACTTGTCTCTCTTATCGATAGCGTCATTGCCGGTTTTGTCCACATAGACCGTATCTCCCTTTTTCTTTAGCTGCTGTTCGATGAACTTGACGGCAGGCACGAACAATTTATCTTCAATCAGGCAGTGTGATGTCAAATCCTGTTCGCACGATATGATTTCCAGCAAAGCCGCATTCAGCAGGTAGTTGTTCTTTTCGGGATAGCAACGGATGATGACATCTTTCAGTTCTTTGAGCTTGTCGCCTATGGGGGCGTGCTTGCTCGCAAATTCCGTAATGGTGTAGTTGCGTTGCAGATGACCGGAGGACAATTGTTCGACATACGAGAACACCACATCGTTTTCATATTCCATGTGTTTGCGGACCGCCATGACATATTCGTCATAAAAGCGGATGATAAGTATGGCGATATCATTGGAACCCGAACAATCGATAGCCTCAATCAGTTTGCGGCGGATACTTGGGAGGTTGAATTCCAGTAAATATTCGTTCGACTGTTTCTGATACCGGATTAGTGTGTGCAAAGACAACTCCTCAAACCGGCAATCCCTGCCCGTTGCATAATTCGCGACCGCCAAAAAGGTTTTCTCGTCCACATTATTCGCCCGGCATATTTCTCTGACTGTCTTGTCGCCAAAACCCAAAGAAATGCCGAAACGTCCCATAATGAGAATCAGTGCGCTGTCATTTCGTACCAAGTCGCGCATCTTATCGCCGGGCTGATAACTTTTAGAATCATTCATTCTTCTGCTGAAAAAATATTGTTTACGGCTGCAAAGTTACTCACTTGTTGCAAATAGTGCAATACCGAAAAATGATGAGAGTGGAGGTGACAATCTGTTAAAATACCAAAATTGGAGTATTGTTCGCCTTGAAAACCACGGGTAATTTTGCAGCCGGAAAAAATAATTAAAAAAATAACTGATATGAAATTGAAAAGTGTATTGGCCATAATGGCTGTCGGAGTGTTTGCAACCGCATGTAGTGACGAAAAGGATGACCCGAAGTGGGGAGATGTCGTTGCAGATAGAATGACAAATCTGGATGTGTCGGCTTACGACAAGTGGACTTATATCAATCTGAAAACGGGGGCTACTGAGACATATACCGATGCCAACGAGTGGATTTATACTGATGGTTCTACGGTGCCTGCCAAGGCTGACGAACCGGTCGGCATCGATTGGCACATAGCCATTCACCGGTATGAAATACGGACCAATGGCGGCGAAGTGCTCGACACCCGGTTGACAGATATGACTGCTGTTACAGAGTTGCCCGTCGGCACTTATGCCCAAGACGAAGTGATTCCTTACGAAGAAGACGGCGACTTTCAGGTGATCACAGACATGAGCAAGATGATGACCGATTATAGTGTGGGGTATGCCAAGAGTGCCACCTTGAACAAAGTGCTTTGCGGATGGGTGAAGAAGACGGAGACCGGCACAATGCCTCCTATCCTTTATGAACCGACGAAGAACGTCATGGTGCTGAAGTGCAAGGACGGAAGCTGGGCAAAACTCCAGTTTATGTATGCCGGCAACACGGATACCGGCAAAAGCGGTTTCGTCACTTTCAATTATGAATTTATTCCCGTCAGATAAATGAGAATGAAAGAGAAGATGTATCTGTTGGCATTCTTATACCTGCTTGTGTTGCCATCAGCCTTGTGGGCGGAAGAAACGGACAATGGAGGAAACAGCCGTTATCGTTTTCTGATGAAAGGCGTGGTGCTGGACGAAAGCGGACAGCCGCTTCCGGGAGCCGCCGTCAAAGTATTGGGTACCACTTGGGGAGCCAGCACGAATGCAAGCGGAGAGTTTGTGATTCGGGTGGAAGAATCCAAAACGTACGCCTTACAAGTCTCCTTCATGGGTTACGAGCCGGAAAAGGTTGTTACCCGTTCGGCACTCAATCCGGAAAGGATGTCGGTGCAATTGAGTCCCTCTGCCAACCAGTTGAACGAAGTGGTGGTGACCGGCTCGTTTGTGGAAAAGCCGCTGAAAGACGTTCCTGTGCTGACGCGTGTCATCTCGCAGAAAGATATCCGGTCGCTCAATCCGCAGAACATCGAAACCCTGTTGCAGTACGAGCTGCCCGGTTTGCAGATAGGTTATAACTCCATGAGCCAGATGCCTGAAATCATCTATCAGGGCATGGATGGAGAATACCTGCTGTTTCTGATAGACGGCGAACGGGTCAGCGGCGAAGGTGCCGACCACAATGTGGATTTCACCCGTTTCAATGTGGACGATATTGAGCGCATAGAGGTCATCAAGGGTTCGCAATCTACCATCTATGGTTCCAATGCTTTGGGGGGAGTAGTGAATATCATTACCAAAACCGCCAACCGTCCCCTTACCGCCAACCTGAATGCACGATATGCCGGAAGCAACGGGCAGAAATATACGGCATCGGCAGGTGTGCGGAAAGACAAGCTGACTTCTTACACCAGTCTGACTTATCGCACGATGGATACCTACGAGGTGGGCGACATTCAGGGAAGCACCAAAGTATATGGTTACAACATCTGGGACCTTTCGCAGAAGGTAGGATATACTTGCAACGAGCGGTTGAGTGCCGACCTGAAAGGCAGTTTCTATCACAACAAGCGCGATGTGCGCGACGGGAAATTCTATCAGGATGTCTTTATAGACTACACGCTGAGCGGAAAGGTGAAATACCTGCCCGGCAAGGACCAGCAGTTAGTTGTGAGCTACATATACGACAACTACCGGAAGAACCAAGACTATTTTGTGACCGGCCGGCAGACTACCGACTATCGCAACATCAAGCAGACCCCTCGGGCAGACTACACGGGTGTTTTCGGAAGCCATACCATCAGTGCGGGCTTTGAGGGCGATTTGGAATACCTCAAGCACTACATGATGAAAGACACTTCGGATGTCAGTACCCGGACTTACGCCTTTTATGCGCAGGAGGACTGGAACGTGACCGACGGACTGAACCTGGTGGTGGGTGCTCGTGCCGACTATCATAAGAAGTATCACTGGCACTTCACTCCGAAGGTATCATTGATGTGGCGTATTTGCGAATGCCTTACGATGCGTGCCGGCTATGCGCAGGGGTTCCGTTCGCCTTCGCTGAAGGAGCTGTATCAGGAGTATGACATGGGCGGATTGGGCTGGTTCACCCTGCATGGCAATCCGGACTTGAAGCCGGAGACAAGCAACCAGCTCTCCCTGTCCGAAGAGCTCACTTTGGGAAGCCTGAATTTCTCTGTGGCATTTTCGCACAACCGCTTTCGGAACAAGATAGCCTACGTCATGCTCAATGACGGGACTTCCGACCAGCAATATGTCAATTCCGATAAGGCGAAGACCACGTCTATAGAAAGCATCTTGCGTTACAACTTCGGCAGGGGAGTGACGCTGACCGCCTCGTATGCCTATACCGACGACTATCAGGAGGTGGACGGACGGAAC
This sequence comes from Bacteroides sp., assembly GCF_029057325.1. GTDB lineage: Bacteria > Bacteroidota > Bacteroidia > Bacteroidales > Bacteroidaceae > Bacteroides. The sequence goes on from NZ_JAICZW010000132.1 coordinate 17,098, forward strand.
ACCTCTTCGGTACGACCGCATGCCGTGACGTTCAATGCCATGTATGCCAAGAAATTCCGCAAGATAGGATTCCACTGCTCGCTCAACGGGCAGTGGAGTTCCGCCATCGACACCTATACGCGCAACCGCGAGGATGACGGCACGCTCACCTATCAGATGCATCGTTATGACGCCCGTACCTTGTGTACGCTTAATGCAGGAGTGACGCTGCCGAAAGGCGTCTCGCTCAACGCAGGCATCGACAATCTGTTCAACTACAAGGACAAGTCCGCCGACAGCTCGCTGCAAGTGCCGCAGAAAGGCATCAGTGTGGTAGGAACCGTAAACATCAATATAGCTGATATGTTTGGATTATAAAAGAAGGAAGATGAATAGAAAGAAAAAATATATCTTGACAGGGAGCGCCGTATGCGTGCTTCTCTTCATGCTTTGGGGCGCGTGGAACCGCTGGTTCAGCCCCACACGTGTGGCGTTTGTCAACTATCAGGTCATCAATCTGGGAGAGATAGCCAAGGCCAATGACAACGCGTTTATCAAAATCAAAGAGTTGGGTACCGATGAATTGGAGAAGGCGGACGGCTATGACATGGTCTTCATCAATGCCATGGGACTGCGCATCACCGAAGAACAGCGTGCCCGGTTGCAGAAAGCCGCCGACGGCGGACTGCCCGTGCTGACTACTGCCGCCACGAATCCGGCGAACCTGATTGTCTCGCTCGACTCCGTACAGGCAGATACCTTGAAACGCTATCTGGGCAATGGTGGGCGGCGCAACTATCGCAGCATGCTGAACTATGTGCGCAAGGAGATAGACAGTAAGCTGATTTCGCTGGCCGAACCCGAAGCCGTGACGAAACGTGCCGACGAAATGCTGTATCACCGGAATCCCGCCAATCCTGACGATGAAGATGCCGGATTCAATACCGTAGCCGAATATGATGTTTTCCTGCGTCAGCATCAGCTTTACCGTGAAGACGCTCCCGGTATTGTGGTGACCGGACAGATGGGCGACCCCACCGAACTGATTGCCAAACTGGAAGAGACCGGTAACAGGGTCTATCCGGTGCGTGACATCCGCAGCTTCATCCTGAAGCATCACATCGACTCTGTGCGCCCTGCCGCCGTCATCAACATGGCTCACGGGCGCATGGGCGACTATGTGGTGGAGTATCTCACCCGGCAGAATATTCCGCTTTTCAGCCCTCTGAACGTCAATCGGCTGGTGGATGAATGGGAGGACGACAAGATGGGGATGAACGGCGGTTTCCTCTCCCAGAGTGTGGTGACACCGGAAATAGACGGGGCGATACGTCCGTTCGTCTTGTTCGGACACCGGCTGAACGAGGAGGGAATGCAGGAGGCATACACCATTCCCGAACGGCTGGAAACATTTGTACAGACCGTCAACAACTACATCGCCTTGCAGCGGAAGCCCAATAGCGAGAAGCGTGTGGCCATCTATTATTACAAGGGGCCGGGACAGAACGCCCTGACCGCCGGAGGCATGGAAGTAGGGCCTTCGCTCTACAATCTGTTGCTGCGCATGAAGCGCGAAGGCTACCGGGTGGAGAATCTTCCAGCTTCGTCCCAAGAACTGGAACGGATGATACAAGAACAAGGTGCCGTCTTTGGTGCGTATGCCGAGGGTGCCTTTACCGATTTCATGAAGAACGGACATCCCGAGTTGGTGAGCCGCGAACAATATGAAGGATGGGTGAAGAAAGCGTTGCGCCCCGAACGCTATGCGGAAGTGGTGGCTGCCAACGGCGACTTCCCCGGTGCATACATGGCTACGGCAGACGGCCGGATTGGAGTGGCACGCTTGCAGTTGGGCAACGTGGTGCTGCTGCCTCAGAACGCTGCCGGCAAAGGGGACAATGCCTTCAAGGTGGTGCATGGCACCGATGCCGCCCCTCCTCATACCTATATCGCCTCTTACCTTTGGATGCAATACGGCTTCAAGGCCGATGCCCTGATACACTTCGGCACGCACGGCAGCCTCGAATACACGCCTAAGAAGCAGGTGGCGTTGAGCGGCAACGACTGGCCCGATCGTCTGGTGGGTGCCTTGCCCCATTTCTATATCTATACGATTGGCAATGTGGGCGAGGGGTTGATAGCCAAACGCCGCTCTTATGCCGGCTTGCAATCCTACCTGACTCCTCCTTTCCTGGAAAGCGGTGTGCGCGGCACTTACCGGGAACTGATGGAGGCGGTGAAGGACTATAACAACCTGCTGTCCGGTGATGGGAAGACCGCTCTATCCGCTGCCGATGAAGAGGCGCTGCATCGCGCTTCGCTGGCCGTAAAGAAGCTGGCGGTGCGGATGGGCATCCATCGGGAACTGGGACTGGACAGCCTGTTGACCCGGCCCTATCCGGAAGAGGAAATCGCACGTATCGAGCATTTTGCAGAAGAACTTGCCAATGAAAAGATCACCGGACAGCTCTATACGATGGGTGTGCCTTACGAACCGGAACGTATCGCCAGCAGCGTGTATGCCATGTCGGTCGATCCGATAGCCTACAGCCTTCTGGCACTTGACAAGTTGAGGGGTAAGGCAGCTATTGATGTAGAAAAACATGCTTCCCGCTTCACGCAACGCTATCTGGAACCTGCCCGTGGATGGGTGTCTCGATTATTGGCCGCCCCCTCTTCGGCTACCGATGAGTTGGTCTGCCGTATGGCTGGCATTACGCCGGACGAGCTGGGCAAGGCACACGAGATAGAACAAACACGCAAGGCCCCCGAAGCCAGGATGGCGATGATGATGGGCATGAAAGGCATGACGGGGAAGAAGAAAGAGTATAGCAGAGAGGAGGTAAATTTGGCGCTCGCCATTCTCGAAGTGGAACGTACCGTCAAGAATGTAGGGAATTACCGGGAAGCGCTGCTCAAGAGTCCCGAAAAAGAGTTGGCATCTTTGCTCAATGCCCTGAAGGGAGGTTATACGCAACCTTCACCGGGCGGTGACCCCATTGCCAATCCAAACACGTTGCCTACCGGACGCAATCTCTATGGCATCAATGCCGAGGCTACCCCCAGTGAATCAGCTTGGGAGAAAGGCATCCGACTGGCAAACAATACCATTGAGATGTACAAGCGCAGGCACAACGACAGCATCCCTCGCAAGGTGAGCTACACGTTATGGAGTGGTGAGTTCATTGAGACGGAGGGAGCCACCATCGCACAAGTGCTCTACATGTTGGGTGTTGAACCTATCAGAGACGCTTTCGGGCGTGTCACTGACTTGCGCCTGATTCCCTCGCGCCAATTGGGGCGTCCGCGTATCGATGTAGTGGTGCAGACCAGCGGACAGCTTCGCGACCTGGCGGCTTCACGACTCTTCCTCATCAACCGGGCCGTAGAGATGGCTGCTGCCGCTACGGACGATGAATTCGAGAATCAAGTGGCTGTCGGAGTAATAGAAGCCGAACGTACTCTGATAGAGAAGGGGATTACCCCGAAAGAGGCGCGTGAGATTTCTACCTTCCGTGTATTCGGCGGAGTGAACGGCGGCTATGGAACCGGCATACAGGGCATGGTGCAGGCAGGAGACCGTTGGGAGAGCGAGCAGGAGATAGCCGATGTCTATCTCAACAACATGGGTGCCTTCTATGGTAGCGAGAAGAACTGGGAAACCATGCGCCAATACGCTTTTGAAGCGGCATTGACACGTACCGATGCTGTCATTCAGCCTCGTCAGAGCAACACGTGGGGAGCCTTGAGCCTTGACCATGTGTACGAGTTTATGGGCGGATTGAATCTGGCAGTGCGCAACGTGACCGGCAAAGAACCGGATGCCTATCTGAGCGATTACCGGAACCGCAATCGGGCGCGGATGCAAGAGGTCAAGGAGGCCATCGGCGTAGAGAGCCGTACCACCCTCTTCAATCCGGCCTATATCAAGGAAAAGATGAAAGGAGAGGCCGGAGCCGCCCATACGTTTGCCGAGATAGTACAGAACACGTATGGATGGAACGTCATGAAACCGCAGGCCATCGACAAAGAGATGTGGGACGAGATATATAATGTATATGTGAAGGATAAATTCAACTTGGGCTTGCAGGACTATTTTGAGAAGCAGAATCCTGCCGCACTCCAGGAGATGACCGCCGTGATGCTGGAGACCGTGCGTAAGGGTATGTGGCAGGCTTCCGAACAGCAGGTGGCGGATATCGCCAAGCTGCACACGGAGTTGGTGAACAAGTATAATCCTTCTTGCTCCGGTTTTGTCTGCGACAATGCCAAGTTGCGCGCTTTCATAGCCTCGAAGGCAGAGCCTCAGACTGCCGCCCAATACAAAGAGCGCATTGAACAGATACGCGAGGTGGCTACAGATGATTCCAAGAAAGGCGTGGTGATGAAGAAGGAAGAGATGAACCAATCCAATTCGGATCGGACGATCACTCTGCTTAGTAACGTGGCGGTAGGTGTCTTGGTGTTGATTGCTGTCGCGACGTTGGTGCTGCTGGTGCGCCATCGTCGTAAGAAAATAATGGGATGAGATGGAAACAGTCGTTCTTGTACTGATGATATTGGTCTGCTTCAACTTTTTGTTAAAACAGACCTGTCGCAAGTGGCGCTCTGTATCCGTGATTGCCGCCGTCAACGCCTTGTTCGTAGGGGTGATGTGGCCTTGTGCCATCGAACAATCCAAAACACGCATTGCCGACTGGTTGGCTGACCCGGCATTGATGCTCGATACATCGGTGATACTGAGCATTGACGTGATGCTGCAGATGGCTTTCTGCCTGTTGGCGGCTCATGTTCAGACGGCAGGTCCCGTGAAGCGTCGGGTGATATGGATGTACCGCATGCTCCACTGGTTTCCGGGAGTGTTGATTTTTCCGGTATTGTTCAGTGGGCTGGTGGCTCTTATCTTCGCCTTCCCCGGTGTCTCGTTCTCGCTGATAGCCTGGTGCATGGCAGGAGCGGTGCTGGTGCTGGTGCCTGCCGGCAGTTACTTGTTTGGCTGGCTGCTGCCCGAAAAAGAATTGCGACTGGAACTGCTTTTTCTTTCCAATGCGCTGATTGCCATTTTGGGCATCATTGCCACTGTCAACGGACGCACGGCGGTGAAAGGTGTCGGCGAAGTGAACTGGGGAGCTTTGGCGGGGCTGGTCGTGTTGGTGTCGGCAGGTGCGTTGCTGGGCTGGCTGCTGTGGAAAATGCGGCAAAGGAAACAGGTACGTCAACCTATATATAATGTATAACAAAGCCTGTTGGCTGAATTAAACCAGCAAGGAAATAGCTTCTGCAATTTCCCCCTATATTTCCCGGCTTGACAGACACTTGCCTCTGTCGTCTCAAACACTTGTGTCTGTCGGCTTGAACACAAGTGTTTGTCACGTTGAACACAAGTGTCTGTTAACTCATTTTTCAGTGTTTGATAATCAGCTTGTTAGAAGGCTCTGAAAAGCGAGTCTGCGAATAAATTCCGCCAACGCGTTAACAAACTACTTTTAAACATATTTTTCATCAAATAATAAATAACATTATGAACTACATTTCAGACATTCTTTATTGGATATCCACCGGGCTGTTGGTGCCCGTTATAGTGCTTCTGATTATTCTTTTCGGCCGTTCCATTCTGCTTATCGGCAGTTTCTTCGGGCAATATCTCGCTATCCGCAAAAACGAGATGCTGCTTCGCAAGGAGTTGGATACCTTGACACCCGATGCTTTGTCCGGTCTTGTCGAACGTCTTCCTTCCAAAAACGCTTCGATGGTAGTCAGCTATATGCGTCGCATGCTGGAGGTGCAGGAGAGTCCTGCCCACATGCAACGTCTGCTGGCGGACTTTGAGATTGCAGCCGACAAGGACCTGGCTATCTCCAAAACCCTCACCAAGATGGGGCCGATGCTGGGCTTGATGGGGACACTGATTCCGATGGGACCGGCTTTGGTGGGACTTTCCACCGGTGACATCGCTTCCATGGCTTACAACATGCAGGTGGCGTTTGCCACTACCGTCGTGGGACTTTTTTCCAGTGCCATCGGCTTCATCACGCAGCAGGTGAAGCAACGCTGGTATCTGCAAGACATGACGCAGCTGGAGTTCTTGGCCGAATTGTTGAATGAAAAGCGTGGAAAGTGATGAGAAGACATTTGTTGAAAAAAGAAGAAGATGGCGACCCGATGAGCGTGGTGAGCAATCTGTTTGATGTGGCGATGGTCTTCGCCGTAGCCCTGATGGTGGCTTTGGTAAGCCGTTACAACATGACGGAGATGTTCAGTCAAGAAGACTTTACGATGGTGAAAAACCCGGGCAAAGAGAATATGGAGATTATCACTAAGGAGGGGGAAAAGATACACCGATATACTCCCTCTGAGGACCAAGATGCTCAAAGCGGCAAGAAGGGGAAAAAGGTGGGCATCGCCTACGAACTGGAGAATGGAGAGATTATCTATGTACCTGAGTAGCTTGTGTCTATGAGGCTCCCCAGATGAAGGGTGCATGTACTCCGGAAGAACGGATATGGCTGTTTACCGGCATGCTTCGCTCTCATTTCCACATCGGTCTATAGCCGTCACGACAAAATATTTCCGTGCTTCCCACGGCAGGATGGGGGCGTAGGTGTATTCGGTGCCCTGTATGCGTTGCGCCAGGATATTTTCCGGGTTGGAGGTGTCCACGGGATAGGTGTCCGAACCGTAAACCACGTACATCGGGGGATTCCGTTTGTCGTTGTCTGTGGCGGGTTGCCAGCTTAGTTGCCAATATCCGTTTCCGCTCTCTTTTACCGTAAGCCCGGTGGGGGCGGTGGGGGGCACGTTGTCTATCCACGGCATGGTGG
>NZ_JAICZW010000133.1 GCF_029057325.1 Bacteroides sp.
CTTTTCTGCTCCATAGTTTCTTCGGTGTTTCTTCGGACGTTCTTCGGACATTCTTCGGTCCTAGGGAGTGGAGTTTGGCCGAAGAACGTCCGAAGCCGAATAGGTCCTGGTAGGGGGCAGCCCGGGAGCAGACAGGAAGAGCTGAAGAAAAACGGGGAGACGGGAGTTTTTTCACCGGAACGTACCGACTGCAAGAAACGAATGAGAAAAACTTTTACATTCAGAAAAAAGCGCTTGCTTCAATGCCACTATCATACCCTTGGCAATCGGGCAACAGAATCAAACACTAAAGTTCTGCAAATACACTGTGGAAGTGGAATATGGATGCAAAAAGACGCTTTATGCACGCATATTGCCGATAAGTTATTTTTTTAATCGTATCTTTGGACCGACATCACTACATAAAAGCAGTGAGAACAAACCACTAACTGACACATTTATGAAAAAGAGATTCATTTTATTCAGTCTGCTGCTGATGTGCAGCATCGGTATATGCCTGGCGCAATCCGAGAACGAAAAAGTATTCGAGAAGAAAGAAGCCGCGCTCACACAGAAGCTGCAACAATCTTTTGAAGAAAACAACTACCAGGAGGTTGAAAAGAACAGCAAGGCACTGATAGCCCTGTTCAATGAACAAGACAAAGAAACGCAAAAGAGACACAGCTGGGTACTGCAAAGCTACTACTACAATCTGGCGTGTGCCCAATCCATGCTGAAAAAGAAAGAGGAAGCTCTGAAAAGTTTTAGATTGGCCTGGCAAAACGGATGTATTGATTACCAGCATATATTAAGAGATACAGACCTGGACAACATACGCAAAGAAAAAGAATTTGAAGAGATACTGGCTCAAATTAAAAAGGAAGGAGATTATCTCTATATCTTGCAAAAATCACCTCGCTATGCCAAGAACGAGCAAACAGACACACTTCCCCGCTTCACCTATGCAGCCCCCAATGACAGCAATCTGGTGAAAGTACGCCAATACTTCCAATTGGACAGTGTGGCAGGCAATGGTGACGAAATTTCCCAAATCAAAAACATACTCACATTTATCCACAACAAGATCAAGCACGACGGCCAGCACGGCAATCCCCAACAGATGAACGCCATCGCCTTGGCGGAAGCATGTAAAGACGGTTCACGTGGACTGAACTGCCGCGGACTGGCAACCGTATTGAACGAATGCTACCTGGCCATGGGATTCAAATCGCGTTTCATCACCTGCATGCCGAAGAAATATATCAGCGACTGCCACGTCATCAACGCCGTTTATTCCAGTACATTGAACAAATGGCTTTGGATAGACCCCACCAACAACGCTTGGGTCACAGACGAAAACGGGACTCTACTCAGCATCCAAGAAGTACGCGAACGCCTGCGCGACGGACGTCCCCTCAAACTCAACGAAGAGGCCAACTGGAACAATCGGGAGAAAACCACCAAAGAAGAGTATTTGGATAATTACATGGCAAAGAACCTCTATTACGTGAACTGCGCGCTGCGCTATGAGTTTGGGACAGAAGACAAAAAATATAGTCCTGACAACTACATCGCCCTCATGCCCGAAGGATATTACAACGAAATGGAAAAAGGTTCATATATAGTCTATGACGATGCCTGGTTCTGGCAAGCGCCTTACTGAAGAAATAGAAAGAACAGCCAATTCATGAGAAAAGAACGGATTGCCCCATAAAAAAAGCAGACCATCCGGCCGCATCGGTCAGATGGTCTGCTTTTTTATAAACACATTGTATGCGCTTAGTCCCTACGATTCAAGAATATCATCACGTAATAAACCAACGTTGCCAGCGAACCGAGAGCAGCCACCACATACGTATAAGCTGCCGAACGGAGCGCGTCTTCCGCCTGATTGTGGTTGTAGGAGTTCGTAATGCCCGAACGGCTGAGCCACACCAATGCCCGCTGGCTTGCATTGATTTCCACCGGCAGCGTAATGAAGCTGAACAGCGTGGTCGTGGCAAACAGGATGATGCCTGCCAACAGCAGTTGCGGGAAAGAGTTCAACATCAAGATGCCTGCCAGCAACAGCCACGACATCCATTGCGAAGCGAAACTTACCACCGGCACCAGCTTGCTGCGCAGTGTCAGCGGAGCGTAGGCACGGGCGTGCTGCACGGCGTGGCCGCATTCGTGGGCGGCTACGGCAGCAGCCATGATGCTGTTGCTGCTATACACACCCTCACTCAAGTTCACGGTCTTATCCACCGGATTGTAGTGGTCGGTCAGATGTCCGGGTGTGTGGGTCACTTTCACATCATAAATGCCATTGTCGTGCAACATCTTCAACGCCACATCCGCTCCCGTCATACCGTTTCCGGTAGGAATCTTAGAGTATTTCTTGAACTTGTTCTGAAGATTCATCTGCACCAGCCAACTGACCAAAGCAATGCCGATAAAGATAATCCATTGCATTCCTATCATTCCTGTTCCCATATTCTTTTCTTTTTTTTAGTGAATAATGATTTGTTTACTTTCTATATAACAAATAGTCTGCCAAAAATAAAGGGAAACCGCGAGCATTTCCGCAGTTTCCCTTATCTTTTAGAGTTAATTAAGAAGAAGGATTAATCCTTAATATCCAATTCTATCACTTCGTCCATCTCTGTAGGCACCTTACCCAAAGAAAGCGTAACGCCGCCCTGGCACTTCTGGAACTTTACCGGAGCCTTGTCGGCAAAGCGAACCGCCGCTTTCACCTTCTTGCCCTCCAAAGGCAAGAAGAGCGCCTTGTCCTGCAAGTCGAGAATATGCACATAGAGTTTATTCCCCTTCTGCGTCGTCACTCCCCAAGGATGCGGAGCCACGCAACCGCCACGGGTTCCGTAGATGGTCTCACCATATACTTTCATCCACTCTCCCACTTCTGCCAGACGCTCTAAGGCGACCGCCGGAAGTTCACCATCCGCCTCAGG
>NZ_JAICZW010000134.1 GCF_029057325.1 Bacteroides sp.
ATCGGGTTTCATGCCACAAAGGTAAAAAATATAATGTAAAAGAAAGGATGACCAACCGGAAATATCCGCTGACCCCCAAATCCGCCCACGTCTCCACGCTGCCCCCGCCCCGCAAGCGCATACGTCGGCGAAAAAACAGAAAGCGGCAAGCAATTTCCACTGCTTGCCGCTTTCTGTCGGAATGAGGCGACTCGAACGCCCGACCCCTACGTCCCGAACGTAGTGCGCTACCAACTGCGCTACATTCCGATACTTTTTTCTTAAAAAGGTGGTGCCACCAGGAATCGAACCGGGGACACAAGGATTTTCAGTCCTTTGCTCTACCAACTGAGCTATGGCACCTTCTTCGTTTGCGGGTGCAAAGATAAGGAGATTTTCTTATATTGCAATACTTTTATTGAAAAATATACGATGGATTGCCTAAATTCAATAAAAAAAGTGAGGCCATGCCCCATTCCGGCAACGGCCTCACCTTATTATTATCTACAGAAGCTATTAAAGATTGGGGTTGATAGCACTCCACTCGCTAACGGGCGGAACGATATTCAGAGTCACCAGTTCATCACGCATCTTGCAGAGGTGTGCATAGCTGGCATCCAACTTAGCCACTTCGGCCTCAGTGCCGGTGGGCACTTCGTAGTGACAACCTGTAGCATCGATAGTGGTCTTCATAGCCATCATGATGTGGTCGTACTTATCATTCTTCACGTATGTACCTGCCGGCCAGCGGAATGCGGCGCCACCCATGGCTGCACGAATCATTTCAACAGAGATGTAAGACGGGCTTTGGAAAGAAGAACGTCCGCGAAGCTCGATGATCTTAGCACCACCCTTCGTTACGTCCACCTTCATGGCTTCCCACTCTTCCTCACTGAATTCCGGAGTGCCGATGATGTCTGTCAGAGGCTTGCCGTCTATCTTCACAGCACTGCCAAATACCGCCATCTGTTCACCGTGGCCACCGTATGTAGCGCTACCGGTAACCTTGCACTGCTGCACACCGAACTTCTTCGCCAACGCGCTCTGCAGACGGGTAGAGTCCAAACCGGCCAAAGTAGTCACCTGAGAAGGTTTCAAACCGGAATACAACAATGTCACCAAACCGGTCAGGTCGGCGGGGTTGAAGATGATTACCACGTGTTTCACATCGGGGCAATAAGTCTTGATGTCCTTACCCAGCTGCTCGGCGATTTCGCAGTTGCCCTTCAGCAAATCCTCGCGCGTCATGCCCTGCTTACGCGGCGCACCACCGGAAGAAATGATATACTTAGCATCCTTGAAAGCCTCGGCCACGTCCGTAGTAGCTGTGATATTCACTTCGTCGAAACCGCTCTGGCGCATTTCTTCTGCCACACCTTCGGGAGAGAACACGTCATACAAACACAGGTTGGAAGTCAAACCCATCATCAAAGCTGTCTGAGCCATGTTAGAACCGATCATGCCGGCTGCGCCGACGATGGTCAATTTTTCATTTGTAAGAAATTCCATAATGTTTTTTTATTTAAAGGTGAATACATTCCATATTGCGACAAGGGCAGAGCCGTGTCACGTTGCAAAGATAATTGTTTTTTTGAATGAATTGTTCATAGATAAGAATTATCTTTTGACGCAAAAGGTTATTTCTTCCGTTTGAGATTGCGCGTATGCACCCAAATTCGCTATCTTTGCGCAAAGCAAAAAGAGTATGAGCATAGAATTAGGAAAATACAACACATTGAAGGTAGTGAAGAAAGTGGACTTCGGCATGTATCTCGATGGCGGGGAAGAGGGCGAGATACTGCTCCCCTCCCGTTATGTTCCCGAAGACTGCAAGGTGGACGATGAATTGAAGGTCTTCCTCTACCTGGATAACGAAGAGCGGCTGGTGGCCACCACACTGGAACCGCTGGTGCAAGTAGGCCAGTTCGCCTGCCTGGAAGTGGCTTGGGTGAACCAATACGGAGCTTTCCTGAACTGGGGACTGATGAAAGATCTCTTTGTCCCCTTCCGTGAACAGAAAATGAAGATGCAGGTGGGAAAGAAATATATCATTCATGCCCATCTGGATGACGAAAGCTACCGCATCGTGGCATCGGCCAAGGTGGACCGCTACCTTTCCAAAGAGAAAGCGCCCTACCACCCCGGGCAGGAAGTCGATATCCTGATTTGGCAGAAGACCGATCTGGGCTTCAAGGCGATTATCGAGAACCAATACGGCGGATTATTGTATGACAGCGAGATATTCCAGCCGTTGCATACGGGCATGAGACTGAAAGCCTACGTGAAACAGGTGCGCGAAGACGGCAAGATAGACTTGATGTTGCAGAAATCGGGACAGGCGAAAGTGGAAGATTTCGCAACTGTCCTATGGACCTACATCCGTGAGCACGGCGGATATACCCCGCTGAACGACAAGAGCCCGGCTGACGAGATTTACGCGGCCTTCGGCGTCAGCAAGAAGACCTTCAAGAAGGCGGTGGGCGACTTGTACAAGAAGCAGCTGGTCACACTGGAAGAAGACGGAATCAGAATTAGGGATTAATCCCGCCAGTTAGGGTTTTCCCTGTTCAAAAATAGAGAGATTCATTAGGGAGGGGAATTTCCTCTCCCTATTTTTGTCGTACCAATAAAGGAGAAACGATTTTATTTATCAAACGATAGTATGAAAGAAACAGCAAGAAAAGGAGGATGTATGAAACGGATTATATGTATGATTCTTACCGCCGTGGTGAGTACCGCCGTTTGCAGTGCGGCGATGAGCAACAGCAAAGTACGCAAGGAGACCCGGTTCCTGACAGACAAGATGGCCTACGAACTGAACCTGAATACGGAACAATATAATGATGTATATGAAATCAATTATGACTTCATTGCCGGCATCCGCTACTTGATGGACGACGTGATGCGGGGCGAAGAGTGGGCGCTGAACCGCTACTACGACTATCTGGACGTGCGCAACGACGACCTCCGATGGGTGTTGAGCAGCAGGCAGTACAGCCGTTTCATGCAGGCCACCTACTTTTACCGCCCGGTTTATGCAAGCGGCGGGCGCTGGTCGTTCAGGGTTTACATCCCCTATACCAACCACAACCACTTCTATTTCCCGCGCCCGTACCATTACCGCACCTACTGCGGAGGGCACTACCGGACGCATTACCACAATAGCTATTACCGAAACCGCTACCACCACCCGCACTACACCGGCGCGTGGCGCGTCAGGGACGACAAACACGCCCACAACCACTTCCGCTCCGACTTCGGTCCAGTGAACATCCGTCCAAATTCCGGCAAACGTCCGGCAGGCAAGGAAGAGGTGCACACCACCAGACGCAACGTGAGCGGCAACGACCGTGCCGGACGTGTTCCATCCCCTGCCACCGCAACGCCGAAACGGGAGGTGAACACAAGCAGTCCGCGGCACAACAGCGTGAATAACCGTAAGGACAATCCGCATCCCACACAGCGTGAGCGCGTGAGGAGCACAAGACAAGAGAAGAGCCGTGGGACCTCATCTGTCACCCGCAGCTCGTCCACTTCGTCTTCACGCTCTGCCGGCTCACCTTCACGCAGCTCTTCCTCGCGTTCTTCCCGTTCTTCGGAAAAGAGCAGAAAGTAGCTGTTCCCTACAAAAACAAAGATTACGCCATTTCAGATGCAGAACCTCTTTACAAGAAATAAACGCACTGATTATCAACCATATATAAGCCACTTAACAGACACAAGTGTTTGAGACGACAGACACTTGTGTCTGCCAGGTCAAACACAAGACTTTGAGACGACAGACACTTGCGTCTGTCAAACAGGGTATTATTCCCCCTTGACAAGGCATCACTTCTTATATCAAATCCATGCCAAATCAAGCGTGGCATACAGGCACATACATCAGCGCAACGTCCGCAGATACTTGCCGACAACCTCTGCCGACTCGCTCGTCTCCAGCTCGAACGCCGCCCTCAATGCCGGATACCCTTCGAGCAACTGCAACATCTTCTCCTTGCCCACGAACTCCGACCTGCCGGTCTCCACGTTCAGCTCATAGAAGACACGGGCGTTCGCCAGTCCCGACGCATTGATGGCATTCCCCACTTCACCGCCCAGCTTGGCGGCATCTTCTCGGGTCATCGTACTGGTGGCCACCTGCCCGACGGGTTGCGCGCAGAAGTAAACCTTTCCGTTTACCCATATAGCGGGCGCATACCAACTGCCAAACCGATAACGCTTGTAACGCATCTTCTTGCAGTTGACATACAGCGATGTATCTACCTGAACGGCATAGCAACGCGCCTTCAGGTAGCGGCATAAACCGGGATTATCGTCCACAGTGATGCGGTAATCCGCACCTCCCATCAAGTAAATCTGATTCTTATTGCGTTTTTCAATCTTCAAGGTAGTCACCGTGTCGCCGCAATGCTCTACCAATCCCTTCAAATTGGAATACATCACCTGCTGAGCCGCAGCGGACAAAACCGACAACACCATCAGAACCGTCAATAACCAATACCTTTTCATATCAAAATCTCCTTCTTACAAAACGTTGTTTTCTGGCCACGAAAGGTACGCTTTTTATCGAAAGAGAACAAACATTTGCCCGAAAAAGAGAGCGCTCTACCCCAAATGAAGAACAAAGCGAAAGGATTGAACTGAAAATGCATGATTTCTGCCACTCTTTTTGTACTCCGGCAAGCAGTGTGAAGACAGATTTACACTATCTTTGCAACATCATCTTCAAAACCCGAAAAGCAATGAACATCCTCGAAGAAACAAAGGCAAGCTACCACCGCATCACAGAAGAAGCCCGATTGGAACTGAACAAAGTGCAACGGCAGATTTACCGTATCGGGACATTGCGCCTGTTGCTGTTTATCGCCGGACTGACGGGAATCATCTATTTCCGTGCCGAAAGTTGGACGTTTTTGGGTGGCATTGCCTGCGTCACGCTGCTTCCCTTCCTGCTGCTGGTCAAGTACCACAACCGTCTGTTCTACCAGAAAGAGTATCTGGAGCAGAAGATAGCCATCAACGAACAAGAGCTGGCGGCACTCGACCACGACACTTCCGCCTTCGACGAAGGGAAAGAGTTCACGGATGCCACGCACCTCTATACCTTCGACCTGGATGTGTTCGGTCCGCACTCGCTTTTCCAATACATCAACCGTACCTCCACCCAGCCGGGCAAAACCCGGCTTGCCGCCTGGCTGAACCGGCATTTAGAAGAGAAAAACGCCATTTTCCAACGGCAGGAGGCCGTCAAAGAACTGGCTCCCGAACTGAAATTCAGGCAACACTTCCGCATCCTCGGCCTGCTATACAAAGGAGAAAGCGCCGATGAAACCGAACTGAAAGCGTGGTCGCAAAGTCCGGATGTCTTCCGGACCAAGAAGCTGCTGCGTGCCCTTCCCCTGCTGGTAACGGGCACAAACCTGCTCTGTATCGCACTTGTCATCGCAGACATCCTGCCCGCCAACCTCTATGGCATCATTTGGGCGTGCTTTGTCGCCGCCGGTTTCGTCTTCACCGGCAGAATCAGCAAAATGCAGGCGGTCTATGGGAAGAAGTTGCAAATACTTTCCACCTATGCCAATCTGCTTCGCCAGATAGCAGAACAACCGATGCAGTCCGCCCTACTCAAACAGATAAAAGAGGAAATCGGCGGAGAAAAACAGCAAGCCTCCCTCGCCATCCGCCGGCTGAACAAACTGATGGACGAACTCGACCAACGCAACAACGTATTTATGTACGTCATTCTGAACGGATTATTCTTTTGGGAACTGCGCCAGATGATACGCATCGAGACATGGAAAGAGCAGTATGCCGCCGACCTGCCGCGCTGGCTGGAGGCCATCGGACAAATAGACGCGCTCAACTCGCTCGCCACCTTCGCCTACAACCACCCGGATTACACCTATCCGAACATCCTGGATAAAGTCCCCTCCTCCTTCCGCTTCTGCGCCACGGCATTGGGACACCCGCTGATGCACCGCGACCGCTGCGTCCACAACGACCTCACGATGGAGAAACGCCCCTACTTCATCATCATCACCGGCGCCAACATGGCCGGAAAGAGCACCTACCTGCGCACCATCGGCGTCAACTACCTCCTCGCCTGCATCGGCGCCCCCGTCTGCGCCCGCCAAATGGAGCTGACTCCCGCCCGGCTCATCACCAGCCTGCGCACTTCCGACTCGCTGAACGACAACGAGTCTTACTTCTTCGCCGAACTGAAACGTCTGAAACTCATCATCGACAAGCTCCAGACAGGCGAACAGCTCTTCATCATCCTGGACGAGATATTAAAAGGCACCAACTCCACCGACAAGCAGAAAGGTTCGTTCGCCCTTATCAAGCAGTTCATGACCTTACAGGCAAACGGCATCATCGCCACCCACGACCTGCTCCTCGGCACCCTCATCAACCTCTTCCCCGACCACATCCGCAACCACTGCTTCGAGGCTGACATCACCGACAACGAGTTGACTTTCTCCTATCGCCTGCGCCCCGGCGTCGCCCGGAACATGAACGCCTGCTTCCTGATGAAAAAAATGGGAATTACGGTAGCGGAATAGAAGTTCCTGCCATCTCCCTCCTATCTGCGAGAAGCATTTTACCAATGACAACAAATCAGATACGAAATTCAGATTTATTGGATATACATCATCTATTTTCTATCTTTTTTCAGTACACTGTTCACTACTCTGACAGAAGAGACAAGCTTGTTGGTAGAAGTGAACACATCTACGTTCCATATATGGGACGAACGCCCTTTATGCACGATAGTAGCTACCGCCCGCACGGTGTTTCCTTCGTGTGCGGAAGAGATATGGTTGCCACTGACCTGCATGCCCACCACAATCTCGTCAGGCTGGCAGATTATCATGGATCCAAGTCCGGCAACTGTTTCGGCAAGCGCAAGGGTGGCACCTCCATGCAGGATGCCGAAAGGCTGGCGTGTGCGGTGATCTACAGGCATGGTAGCTTCGATGCGTTCTTCCGAGGCATAGGTGTACTGAATGCCCAAGTTGCCCATTAGGGTGTGGTGCGTCTGCGCATTCAACAGGTCAAGGGGAATCTCGGCGGCATGAACCTCAGCCAGAATCAGCTTCTCGACAGCTTGGGCAACGCCATCGTCTTCGTTGGAAGCCGTCACGTAGTCTGCGCACACTTTTACAGAGTCTTGCGAATGTCCCATGGCGATGCCCATACCAGCAATCTGGAGCATGTTGACATCGCATACGCCATCGCCAATGGCTATCACCTCTTCACGGCTGATACCCAGATGGGACAATAATACACCCAGCGTATTTGCCTTGTCAACACCGCAAGGAACAACTTCCAGAAAGTAAGGTTCCGATTGGAATACATCCTGCGTCCCGTCCAGACGCTTTTTCCAATACACCTCCAATCCGGCCAACGCCTCTGCATCGTCACTGGCAAGCATACATTTGCATGGTGCGAAGTCGATTGCAATAGAGAACTCTTCTTCCGCAATGATTCTCAAACCATTCTGCTTGGCTTCGAGACGAATATGCTCATTATCGGGGCTGTCGGTCAGCAGCGTGTCATCGTGGTAGGTGAATAAGGCAAAACCGTTTTTACGCGCCTTCTTTTCCAGATAGGGGATCATTTCCGGATTTATTCGCCGTTCGAACAGAATCTCTCCACTCTGAGCGTCAATTATCTGACAACCATTGTAAGAAACGATAAACCCACCGTAATTGCCCAGTTCAAGAGCTTTGGCAAATGGCATGATGCCGTATGTAGGCCTTCCGGACGCCAATACGATGCGTACACCCATTTGCTGCACTTTGAGCAATGATGCAAGCGTACGCCGGCTGATTTCTTTCGCATTGTTAAGAAGTGTCCCGTCTATATCAAGGACTAATAGTTTATATTTCAAAGCGACTTGTTTTTTGGTTTTGCAAACAAAGTTAATAAAAGAGCGGTCAATAGCGCTGAATTTAATCTATTTTAATAAAGAACAGCTGCGTTTGCCATCAAAAAAACGATATCCCAACTGAATGATATTGAAAGGCAGCTTAGTTTGAACAGATACAAATAAAAAAGCCGCCCCAATCGCCGGGACGGCTTTCTATATATAAAAAGAATAGTCGATTTATTCTGCTTTTGCTTCTTCAGCAACAGGAGCTTCAGCTTCAACAGCAGCAGCCTTCTTAGAAGAACGGCGAGTACGAGTAGCCTTCTTGGCAACCTTTTCCTTCGCCATATTCTCATTGTAATCAACGAGTTCAATGAAGCACATTTCTGCATTGTCACCCAAACGGTTACCAGTCTTGATAATACGAGTGTAACCACCCGGACGATCGGCAATCTTCACAGAGATTTCTTTGAACAACTCAGTAACAGCATACTTATCTTGCAAATTGCTAAATACAACACGACGTGAATTAGTCGTATCATCCTTAGCTCTTGTAATCAAAGGCTCAACAAACTTCTTCAGAGCTTTAGCCTTTGCAACGGTCGTAGTGATTCTTTTGTGCTTAATCAAAGAACACGCCATATTAGCCAACATAGCGTTTCTATGAGAAGCAGTACGACCCAAATGGTTGAATTTCTTATTATGTCTCATTTTTTATTCTTTATCTAATTTATATTTAGAAATATCAGTCCCAAACGACAGATTCAGACTTTCCAGCAAATCATCAAGCTCGGTAAGCGATTTCTTTCCGAAATTTCTGAACTTCAGCAAATCCGTCTTGTTGAATTGTACCAAGTCGCCCAATGTCTCTACGTCGGCAGCCTTCAAACAGTTGAGGGCACGAACGGAAAGATCCATATCAACGAGCTTCGTCTTCAACAACTGACGCATGTGCAGAACCTCTTCATCAAATTCTTCATTACCATCGGTATCGCTGGTTTCCAGCGTAATCTTCTCATCGGAGAAGAGCATAAAATGATAAATCAAAATCTTGGCAGCTTCTTTCAAAGCCTCTTTCGGGTGAATGGAACCATCGGTAGTAATCTCAAGCACCAGTTTCTCGTAGTCAGTCTTCTGCTCTACACGGAAGTTTTCTACCTGATACTTCACATTACGTATCGGAGTATAAATAGAATCGATAGGAATTACGTTCACATCGGTGCAGAACTCACGGTTTTCGTCAGCCGGAATGTAACCACGACCTTTGTTAATCGTAATGTCTATCTGCATAGTTGCCTTTGAATCTAAATGACAAATAACTAATTCAGGATTTAACACTTCAAATCCAGTCAAATACTTACCTATGTCACCTGCTTTAAATTCACTTGAATTCTCGACTGTGATACTTACCTTTTCACTCTCGAACTCTTCAACTACTTGCTTGAATCTCACTTGTTTCAGATTCAAGATAATGTTAGTAACATCCTCTTTAACTCCCGGAACACTGGAGAACTCATGCTCAACCCCCTCTATCTTAATAGTGGTGATGGCAAAACCTTCCAATGAAGAAAGCAGGATGCGGCGCAGAGCATTACCCACGGTAATACCGAAACCCGGCTCCAACGGACGAAATTCGAACTTGCCGAATTTAGAATCCGCTTCCAACATTAATACTTTATCAGGTTTTTGAAATGCTAATATCGCCATGCAATTAATTATTATTTAGAGTACAATTCTACGATCAAATGCTCCTTAATATTTTCAGGAATGTCTGCTCTTTCAGGCACGTGCAGCAATTTGCCGACCTTAGCGTTATCGTCCCATTCCAACCAAGGATATTTGCTATGATTAAAGCCAGCCAATGAATTAGCGATAACCTCCAAAGACTTAGATCTTTCGCGAACACCAATCACCTGACCCGGTTTTACAGCATACGAAGGAATATTAACAACTTCACCATCTACTACAATGTGCTTGTGGCTCACCAACTGACGAGCAGCTGCACGTGTAGGAGCGATGCCCAAACGGAATACGATATTGTCAAGACGGCCTTCCAACAACTGAAGAAGAACCTCACCGGTAATACCTTTTGCTGTAGCAGCCTTTTCAAACAAATTGCGGAATTGCTTTTCCAAAACTCCATAGGTGTATTTGGCTTTCTGTTTCTCACGAAGTTGAACACCATATTCAGAAGTCTTTCTCTTTCTAGAATTACCGTGCTGTCCGGGAGGATAGTTCTTCTTTGACAATACCTTATCTGCTCCAAAGATACCTTCACCGAATTTACGGGCTATTCTTGATTTTGGTCCAGTATATCTAGCCATTTCTTTTAAATATTTAATTGTTTATTCATGAACTCAATTTGTTGCAGCCGCGATTGCAGAGAGAATTTACAATCCAATAACAAAATCAAGTCTCACACTTATTAAAGGTAAATTATTAAACTCTACGTCTTTTCGGAGGACGGCAACCATTATGCGGAAGCGGAGTTACGTCAATGATTTCTGTAACTTCAATACCAGCACCGTGGATAGTTCTAATAGCAGACTCACGACCGTTACCCGGACCCTTCACGTATGCCTTTACCTTTCTCAAACCAAGATCGTAGGCAACTTTAGCACAATCTTGAGCAGCCATCTGTGCTGCATAAGGAGTGTTCTTCTTAGAACCTCTAAAACCCATCTTTCCGGCAGAAGACCAAGAGATGATTTGACCTTCGCTGTTTGCCAGAGAAACAATAATGTTGTTAAAGGAAGAGTGAACATGCAACTGTCCATTAGCGTCAACCTTTACATTTCTCTTTTTTGCTGCAACTGTTTTTTTTGCCATATCAACAATTATTATTTAGTAGCTTTTTTCTTATTAGCAACGGTTTTCTTTCTACCCTTGCGAGTACGAGCATTATTCTTTGTGCTCTGACCTCTTACAGGAAGACCAATACGATGACGAACACCACGGTAGCAACCGATATCCATCAAACGCTTAATATTCAATTGAACTTCAGAACGGAGATCACCTTCCACTTTATACTCAGCACCAATGATTTCACGAATCTTTGCAGCCTGATCATCCGTCCAGTCTTTCACTTTCAGGTCTCTGTCAACACCTGCTTTGTCCAAAATCTTTGCTGAACTACTGCGACCTATACCATATACATAGGTCAACGCAATTTCACCTCTCTTATTTTGAGGCAAATCGACACCAACTATTCTTATAGCCATATACTAAATTATTTTTTTTGCAAAAATAATAATATTATCCTTGACGTTGTTTATACTTAGGATTTTTCTTGTTAATAACATACAAACGGCCATTGCGTCTAACGATCTTACATTCTGGCGTACGTTTCTTTAAAGATGCTCTTACTTTCATATCTTAAATTATTTATA
The DNA here is from genome assembly GCF_029057325.1 of Bacteroides sp. Classification (GTDB taxonomy): domain Bacteria; phylum Bacteroidota; class Bacteroidia; order Bacteroidales; family Bacteroidaceae; genus Bacteroides. The sequence continues at coordinate 11,242 of NZ_JAICZW010000134.1, forward strand.
TCTAAATACAATTCTTCCTTTCGACAAATCGTAAGGAGACATTTCGACTCTTACCTTATCACCCGGCAGGATTTTAATATAATGCATTCGCATCTTACCGGAAATATGCGCAGTAATCTCATGTCCGTTTTCTAATTCAACACGAAACATTGCATTAGACAATGCTTCAACTATAACTCCATCTTGTTCTATTGCAGATTGCTTTGCCATATTAATTCTTTAAATTGCTTTATTTCCTAATACTTCTTCTACGAACTTGAAAGATGACAATATATCAGCTTCACCGGTTCCAACAGCTATTGTATGTTCAAAATGAGCAGCACACTTGTGGTCTTTGGTTCTCACAGTCCAGCCATCACGTTCCATTACTATTTGCCGATTACCTAAGGTTATCATCGGTTCAATCGCTATACACAAGCCCTTTTTCAACATTGCCCCATATCCACGTCTTCCATAGTTAGGAACTTGAGGATCCTCATGCATATCTTTCCCGATTCCGTGACCGACAAACTCACGCACCACACCATAAGAATTGGCTTCGCAATGTTGCTGTATCGCATATCCGATATCACCCAACCGCTTGCCCTGAACTGCGTTTTGTATTCCTATGTACAATGCCTCTTTAGTAACTTCCAATAATTTGCGGACTTCCTCTGCTACTTCACCCACACAAAATGTATAGGCAGAATCACCACAAAAGCCATTCTTGTAAGTACCGCAGTCAACAGAAACAATATCTCCCTCTTTTAGCACCACGTCAGCTCCCGGAATACCATGTACCACCTGCTCATTCACAGAGGTACAGATAGAAGCAGGAAACGGGTCACCATATTGATTCGGAAAACCTTTAAAGGTAGGAACTGCACCATTGTCTCTGATAAACTCCTCAGCTACTTTATCCAGTTCCTTTGTTGTGACTCCGGGCCTTATAACCTTAGCTATCTCAGCCAAAGTTTTTCCAACAAGCAAATTACTCTCGCGGAGCAACTCTATTTCATCTTCTGTTTTAAGAAATATCATTCTTCAAAAAAAGATTAATATGCAGCAACATTACCATTGCGTCCCTTAATACGTCCAGACTTAAGCAGACCATCATAATGTCTCATCAACAAATGACTTTCTACCTGCTGAAGAGTATCAAGCACCACACCTACAAGGATTAACAAAGATGTACCGCCAAAGAATTGAGCAAACTCAGCTTTTACACCAAATATACCAGCAAATGCAGGCATAATAGCAACCAATGCCAAGAAGAAAGAACCGGGCAAAGTAATACGCGACATAATCACGTCAATATACTCAGCAGTCTGCTTTCCTGGTTTGATACCCGGAATAAAACCATTGTTTCTCTTCATATCCTCAGCCATCTGAGTCGGGTTAATAGTAATTGCAGTATAAAAATACGTAAACAATATAATCAATACCGCAAAAATCAAATTATACCAGAAACTTGTATGATCAGTCAATGAACGTACGAAACCGCTCGCATTATTTATATTCGAGAAGCCTACGAGGGTGATAGGAATAAACATGATTGCCTGAGCAAAAATGATAGGCATCACATTGGCTGCATTCACTTTCAATGGAATATACTGTCTGGCACCACCATATTGCTTATTACCAACGATTTTCTTTGCATACTGAACAGGAATTTTTCTGGTTCCTTGTACCAACAGAATGGCAAATGCAATGACAACCAGCAAAACGACAAGTTCAATCAAAAACATTACCAAACCGCCAGTCTTATCCGTCATACGGGAAATCAACTCCTGGAACAAAGATTGCGGCAAACGAGCAATGATACCAATCATGATGATCAATGAGATACCGTTACCGATTCCTTTATCTGTAATTCTCTCACCAAGCCACAAAATAAACATACTTCCCGCCGCCAGAATGATGGTAGAAGTAAACATAAACCAAGTCCAATCTAATGAAGCATTTAAAGAAGGACCAGCCTGCATCCTAAGATTGAGCAAATATGAAGGAGCCTGAACCAATAGAATAAGAATAGTCAGATAACGAGTGTACTGATTCATCTTTCTTCTACCGCTCTCACCCTCACGTTGCAACTTTTGGAAATACGGAACCGCAATACCCAATAGCTGAATTACGATAGAGGCAGAGATATAAGGCATAATACCCAATGCAAAAATAGAGGCATTGGAAAATGCTCCTCCGGAAAACATGTTTAACAAAGCTAAAAGACCTTCACTTGTTTGCTGATGCAATTGTGCCAGCATTGTCGGATTAATACCCGGCAATACGACATACGAACCAAAACGGTAAATTGCCACAAACAATATGGTAATGAGGATCCGTTGTCTCAGATCCTCAATTTTCCATATATTCTTTAATGTTTCAATAGCTTTTCTCATTGAATTAGAGTTTTACTACTTGTCCACCAGCAGCTTCGATGGCAGCTACAGCACTCTTAGAGAACGCGTGTGCCTGTACATCCAACTTAGCAGTCAAAGTTCCGTTACCTAATACTTTTACCAACTGGCTTGCAGAAATGAAACCGGCAGCAATGAAATCACTAATACCTACAGTCTGCAAATTCTTTGCTTCAGCCAATTTCTGAATTGTATCCAAGTTAATGGCTTTATACTCTACACGGTTGATGTTCTTAAAGCCAAACTTAGGAACACGACGTTGAAGAGGCATCTGACCACCTTCAAAACCGATTTTCTTAGAATATCCAGATCTTGATTTAGCTCCTTTATGACCTCTCGTAGATGTACCACCCAATCCAGAGCCCGGACCACGTCCGATTCTCTTTCTTGTCTTAGTAGATCCCGCTGCAGGTTTTAAATTACTTAAATTCATATTGTAATTCGTTTTATATTCAACAAATAATTACTTAACAATGGCAACCAAGTGTTTAACTTTATCCACCATTCCAAGAATTGAAGGAGTACATTCGTGTTCAACCACACGATTCAGTTTATGAAGTCCCAGTGCATCAAGAGTTCTCTTCTGATCAGCAGGAGCACCAATTCTACTTTTAACTTGTTTAATCTTTATAGTCGACATATTCTTCCTCCTTATCCTCTAAATACTTTGTCCATACTAATTCCTCTGTTCTGAGCAACCATACGTGCATCGCGCATTTCGCTCAATGCCAAAATGGTAGCCTTCACCAGATTGTGCGGGTTGGAAGAACCTTTTGACTTAGCCAAAACGTCCGTGATACCAACACTCTCCAATACTGCACGCATTGCACCACCTGCTACAACACCAGTACCGTGAGAAGCGGGTTTGATGAACACCTCAGCACCACCAAACTTGGCCGATTGTTCGTGAGGAACTGTACCTTTCAGAACAGGCACTCTTGTCAGGTTCTTCTTTGCAGATTCAACACCCTTGGCAATAGCGGCAGTTACTTCACCGGCTTTACCAAGGCCCCAACCGATGATACCTTCTTCGTTTCCTACTACTACGATAGCAGAGAAACTAAAAGTTCTACCACCTTTAGTCACTTTGGTTACACGATTAATAGCAACCAGTCTGTCTTTCAACTCTATATCGTTTGAAATCTTAACTCTATTATTAAGTCCTGCCATAATGATTAAAATTTAAGTCCACCGTTACGGGCAGCATCTGCCACTTCCTTTACTCTCCCATGATACAAGTAACCATTACGGTCGAAAACAACAGTAGTAATACCTGCTTCCTGAGCCTTTTTCGCAATCAGTTCACCAACTTTTGCTGCTTGTTCCTTTTTGGGCATCTTTTCAGTCATACCCTGTGAAGAAGCGGCAGCCAATGTCTTACCGGCCAAATCATCGATGATCTGAACATAAATTTGCTTGTTGCTTCTAAACACACTCATACGCGGACATTCAGCCGTACCTGAAATTTTATTGCGTACTCTATATTTGATCTTAATTCGTCTTTCTATTTTTGTTGTCATAATACTATCAATTTAAAGATTATTTAGCACCGGCTGATTTACCAGACTTTCTACGAATTTCTTCGCCAACAAACTTAATACCCTTACCTTTATACGGTTCAGGCTTACGGAAAGAACGTATTTTAGAGCAAACTTGGCCAAGCAACTGTTTGTCGCAAGATTCCAATATGATCAAAGGATTCTTGTTTCTTTCAGATTTGGTCTCTACCTTAATTTCAGGAGGCAACTGTATAAAGATACTATGCGTATAACCTAAAGCCAGTTCAATGATATTTCCCTGGTTGGAAGCACGGTAACCTACACCGACAAGTTCCAATTCTTTCTTATATCCTTCAGATACACCAACAACCATATTGTGTACTAATGCACGGTATAATCCATGGAATGCATGCTTCTGCTTCGGATTATCCAGCATTGCATTTTCATTCTCAGCCAAAGCAACATGACCGTCTTCGATGGTAACATTGATAGCAGGATTTACATATTGGCTCAATTCGCCTTTGGGTCCCTTAACGGTAACCACGTCATCTTTCAGAGTAACTGTTACTCCAGCGGGAATACTAATGGGTAATTTTCCTATTCTTGACATTGCTAATTCCTCCTATTAATATACATAACACAAAACTTCACCACCAATCTTCAGTTCAGCGGCTTCTTTGTTGGTCATTACACCCTTGGAAGTAGATATTATAGCAATACCCAAACCATTAATAACACGCGGCATGTCTTTGTATCCAGTATATTGACGCAAACCCGGAGAAGAGATTCTCACCAGTTTCTTAATAGCGTTCACCTTATTTACCGGATCATACTTCAAGGCAACTTTAATTGTACCTTGAGGACCATCTTCTACAAACTTATAATTAAGAATGTAGCCTTTTTCAAAAAGAATCTTAGTGATTTCTTTTTTCAAATTTGAAGCCGGAACTTCCACAACTCTGTGCTTCGCTTGAATAGCGTTCCGCAACCTCGTCAAATAATCTGCTATTGGATCAGTCATATAAAAAATAAATTAAATTAATCAGGCCTACCCTGACAATATTTAAAAAACAATAATTTACCAGCTTGCTTTCTTTACCCCGGGAATAAGACCGTTGGAAGCCATCTCACGGAATTGAATTCTGGAGATACCGAACTGACGGATATATCCTTTAGGACGACCAGTCAGCTTGCAACGGTTATGCAAGCGAATCGGATTAGAATTCTTAGGCAGATCCTGCAATTTCTGCGCAGCTTCAAAAGCCTCTGCAGGATCACCTGTTCTAACGATCTGCTTCAGTGCAGCTCTTTTCTCGGCATATCTGGCTACTAATTTAGCACGCTTAACTTCGCGTGCCTTCATTGATTCCTTTGCCATATTATCAATCTTTTTTAGCGTTTTTAAACGGTAAACCAAATTCTTTCAACAATGCATATCCTTCTTCATCTGTTTTTGCAGTGGTTACAAAGGTAATATTCATTCCGAGAATTCTGGTAATACTATCGATATTAATTTCAGGGAAGATGATTTGTTCCTGAATACCAAGAGTATAGTTACCCTTGCCATCAAACTTGCTTTCAATTCCCTTGAAGTCACGGATACGAGGCAAAGCTACGCGAACCAGTTTTTCAAGGAACTCGTACATTCTTTCGCGACGCAAAGTCACCATCACACCGATAGGCATTTTCTTACGCAACTTAAAGTTTGCAATATCCTTACGAGAAATGGTTGCTACGGCTTTCTGGCCCGTAATAGCAGTCATTTCATTAATTGCCACTTCAATAATCTTCTTGTCAGCAACAGCCATACCCAAACCTTGATTGATAACAATCTTCTTAAGTACGGGTATCTGCATAGAAGAAGAATACTGGAACTGTGATTTCAATGCAGGCGCAATACGCTCTGCATATTCTTTCTTAAGGCTAGCAGTATTACTCATTACTTAATCTCCTCTCCTGATTTTTTAGAATAACGCACTAAAGTGCCCTCAGCACTCAATTTTCTACCAATACGCGTCGGCTTACCGGTCTTCGGATCAACGGGATTCAAGTTCGACAGATGGATAGAAGCTTCTTGCTTCACAATACCACCTTGCGGGTTCTTAGCACTCGGTTTGGTACTCTTTGATACCATGTTGATACCTTCTACAATTGCACGGTTTTTATCAACAAGAACCTTCAATACACGACCAGTCTTCCCCTTGTCTTCACCAGAGTTTACGTAAACTGTATCGCCTTTTTTAATATGTAATTTGCTCATTCGTTAATTCTTTTACAATATTAAAGTACTTCAGGAGCGAGTGACACAACTTTCATGTTAGTAGCACGAAGCTCACGAGCTACCGGACCGAAAATACGACTACCTCTAATTTCACCTGCATTGTTCAACAACACGCAAGCATTATCATCAAAACGTATGTAAGAGCCATCAGCACGACGGATTTCTTTCTTAGTACGTACGATCAAAGCTTTAGACACTGCACCTTTCTTAATATCACTTGAAGGGATAACGCTCTTAACAGAAACGACAATCACGTCCCCTACTGAAGCGTAGCGGCGACCTGTACCACCCAAAACGCGGATACAGAGAGCCTCTTTTGCTCCACTATTATCACATACTGTAAGTCTGGATTCTACTTGTATCATAATTACTTAGCTCTTTCAATTATTTCTACCAATCTCCATCTCTTAGTCTTGCTCAAAGGACGAGTTTCCATGATGCGTACAGTATCACCGATATTGCACTCATTTTTTTCATCATGAGCATGGTATTTCTTCGTCTTGCTAACGAACTTACCGTATATGGGGTGTTTTTCCTTAAACTTGGCTGCCACTGTAATGGTTTTATCCATCTTGTTGCTCAGCACAACCCCGGTTCTTTCTTTTCTTAAATTTCTTGCTTCCATCAAGCTCATCATTTATTGTTAAGTTCTCTTTGGCGTAATTCAGTTTTCATACGCGCAATAGTCCTGCGTAATTGTTTGATTTGAGCAGGATTATCCAAAGGAGAAATAGAATGATTTAAAATCATCTGGTCGTAATTCACCACTTCTGCCTCTACTCTTTCTACCAAATCGCTGGTAGACATTTCTTTAATTTCTGCTATTTTCATATTCCTTACGCATTTTGATTTTGAACATCATAATCACGTCTTACAACAAACTTCGTTGTAATAGGAAGCTTCTGAGCAGCCAAACGCAAAGCTTCTTTTGCGATTTCATATGATACTCCTTCGGCTTCGATTATAATTCTTCCCGGTGTCACAGGAGCAACAAAACCCTCTGGAGCACCTTTACCTTTACCCATACGTACATCGGCAGGCTTTCTAGTAATAGGTTTATCCGGGAAAATACGAATCCAAATTTGTCCTTGACGTTGCATATATCTTGTCACTGCAATACGAGCAGCTTCAATCTGACGGCCTGTAATCCATTTTGTTTCCAAAGCCTTAATTCCAAAAGAACCGAAAGCCAACTGATTACCTCTTTGGGCAACACCTTTTTGACGGCCTTTTTGTTGTCTTCTGAATTTTGTCTTTTTCGGTTGTAACATAATTCCTAAAATTCAAATTCGTTTAGCGATTATTTTTCTTTCTTTTGAAGTTCTTTCCGCCATTGTTTCCGCTATTGCTTCCACGACCACCTTCTTTGCTTTGCGTAAAGTTTGGAGCCAATTCTCTCTTCCCAAATACTTCACCTCTACAAATCCAAACTTTGATACCAAGAAGACCAACTTTAGTCAATGCTTCTGTATGACAGTAGTCAATATCTGCTCTGAAAGTGTGCAACGGAGTTCTTCCTTCTTTATACATTTCAGAACGGGCCATTTCAGCTCCATTCAAACGTCCTGAAATCTGAATCTTTATACCTTCAGCTCCCATACGCATAGTATTAGCGATAGCCATTTTAATGGCACGGCGATAGGCAATCTTACCTTCAACCTGGCGAGCGATGTTATTTGCTACAATAACAGCATCCAACTCAGGTCTTTTCACTTCAAAAATATTGATCTGAATATCTTTATCGGTAACCTTCTTCAATTCTTCTTTCAACTTATCAACTTCTTGGCCACCCTTACCGATAATAATACCCGGACGTGCAGTACAAACGGTAATAGTTACGAGTTTCAGTGTACGTTCAATTACAATCCTGGACACACTGGCTTTTGCAAGTCTAGCATTCAGATATTTACGAATTTTGCTATCTTCCAGCAATGAATCGCCGTAATTATTTCCACCATACCAGTTGGAATCCCATCCTCTGATAATTCCTAAACGGTTGCTTATTGGATTAACTTTTTGTCCCATTTACCTTAATTTTGATCTTCGTTATTACTTTTAGAACCAACGAACAACGTTACGTGATTTGAACGTTTACGAATTCTGTAACCTCTACCCTGCGGAGCCGGTCTCATTCTCTTGAGGGTAGCACCACCATCAACAAAAATCTTGGTTACAAAGAGCTCACCACTCTCAGCCTTACGTTCGTTTTTCTGCTCCCAGTTAGCAATTGCAGAGCGCAGCAACTTCTCCACTCTAGCGGCAGCCTCTTTAGAAGAGAACTTCAAAACGCCGAGCGCTCTGTTCACTTCCATCCCACGAATCATGTCAGCCACGAGACGCATCTTACGGGGGGAAGTAGGAACATTTTGCAATTTCGCAAAATACATGGTCTTAAGGGCTTCTTTTCTTTTTTCAGCCGATATTTTTTTTCTTGCTCCCATTATATTATTACTTTATTATTTCAGATAAATCCTGTTTTATTTTTTCTTGTTACCAGCGTGGCCTCTGAACGTACGAGTTGGAGCAAATTCACCCAACTTATGTCCTACCATATTTTCGGTAATGTAAACAGGAATAAATTTATTTCCGTTGTGAACTGCAACAGTATGGCCTACGAAATCAGGCGAAATCATTGAAGCTCTGGCCCAGGTCTTAACTACCACTTTCTTGCCTGATTCATTCATGGCAAGCACTTTTTTCTCAAGCTTAACGTTAATATACGGACCTTTTTTTAATGAACGACTCATAATTTACTCAATTAATCAGATTACTTCTTTCTTCTCTCAATAATATACTTAGACGATTGTTTCTTCGGAGCTCTTGTCTTAAGACCCTTAGCATACAATCCCTTACGAGATCTCGGGTGTCCTCCTGAAGCACGTCCTTCACCACCACCCATCGGGTGATCAACCGGGTTCATAACAACACCACGGTTGCGCGGACGACGTCCAAACCAACGAGAGCGTCCAGCCTTACCTGAACTTTCCAATCCATGATCTGAGTTACCTACACTACCGATAGTAGCTTTACAAGTACTGAGAATCTGACGAACCTCACCTGAAGGCAACTTGATAACACAATATTTACCCTCTCTAGAAGTCAACTGAGCAAAGTTACCAGCCGAACGAACCAAGGCAGCACCTTGTCCCGGACGTAATTCGATATTATGAATTACAGTACCGACCGGAATATTCTGCAACGGAAGCGCATTTCCGATTTCCGGAGCAGCCGTTTCACCTGACATCAAAGTCGTTCCAACTTGCAATCCATTGGGAGCAATAATATATCTTTTTTCTCCATCTGCATAAAACAACAGAGCGATACGAGCCGAACGATTCGGATCGTATTCGATTGTTTTAACTACTGCAGGCACACCGTCTTTATTTCTCTTGAAATCCACGATACGGATAACCTTCTTACTACCGCCACCAATGTAGCGCATGGTCATTTTACCTTCGTTGTTGCGACCACCTGAAGATTTCTTACCAAATACAAGAGACTTTTCTGGTACCCGTGCAGTAATTTCTTCGAAAGTACCAATAATTTTATGTCTTTGCCCCGGTGTTGTGGGCTTAAATTTACGTACTGCCATTTCTATTAAATATTGCTATAAAAATCAATAGTATCTCCTTCCTTCAACGTAACGATGGCTTTCTTATAAGCGTTCGTACGTCCGTTGATGAGACCGGCACGAGTATAGCGGCTTTTGCTTTTGCCTGCATATCTCATTGTGTTCACATCAACTACCGTAACGTTGTAAAGGGCTTCAACTTCGTTCTTAATTTCCAGTTTATTAGCTTCAGGACGCACGATAAAGCCGAAACGATTGTTCGCCTTATCAGTAATTGCGGTCATTTTCTCTGTCACTAACGGTTTAATAATAAATCCCATTATTTAAGCCTCCTTTTTACATTAAGATATTGTCAATAGCAGAAAGTGCGCTCTCAGCAAACACAACAACCCCAGCGTCCAATACCCTGTAAGTATTTAACCCTGAGATAGTCTGCACGTTAGCACCCTTCACATTACGAGCTGACAAATATACGTTTTTATTTGCTTCCGGTAAAATCATAAGCAGCTTTTTGTCAGAAACTTTAAGATTTTTTGTCATTGCAATAAAATCTTTAGTCTTCGGAGCTTCAAAAGAGAAGTCTTCAACCACTATAACAGCGTTGTTCTGAGCCTTGTATGACAAAGCCGACTTACGAGCCAGAGCCTTTACTTTCTTGTTCAATTTGAAGTAGTAATCTCTCGGTTTCGGACCGAAAACACGTCCACCACCAACAAGTACCGGAGAGTTCATGTCACCACGACGTGCACCACCGCCACCTTTCTGACGGCCAATCTTACGAGTGGAACCACTGATTTCGCTTCTTTCCTTTGATTTGTGTGTACCCTGACGCTGGTTAGCCATAAACTGTTTAACATCCAAGTAGATAGCGTGGTCGTTGGGCTCAATTCCGAAGATAGACTCGTTTAACGTAATCTTTCTCCCAGTGTCTTCACCTTTAATGTTATATACGTTAACTTCCATTATTTCTCAATTATTACGATTGAACCTTTGCAACCAGGAACAGAACCCTTCACCAAAAGGAGATTGTGCTCCGCGATTACTTTTAATACCTGCAGGTTTTGTACAGTCACTCTGTCACCACCAAGCTGTCCGCCCATGCGCATTCCCTTGAATACTTTTGCAGGGTAAGAACAAGCACCGATAGAACCCGGTTTACGGGCACGGTTGTGCTGGCCGTGAGTAGTCTGACCTACACCACCAAAACCATGACGTTTTACTACACCTTGGAAACCCTTACCCTTAGAAGTACCGACAACGTCCACAAAGTTTGCGTCGTTGAACAATTCTACGGTAACAGCATCACCCAGATTCAATTCTGTTTCAAATCCTTTGAACTCAGCCAAGTGTTTCTTGGGAGTTACTCCGGCTTTCTTGAAGTGTCCCATCAGAGGTTTCGTTGTGTGCTTCTCTTTCTTATCCTGGAAGCCCAACTGAACAGCTTCATAACCGTCCTTTTCTACAGTTTTCACCTGAGTAACAACACAAGGACCTGCTTCGATAACAGTGCATGGCACATTCTTGCCCTCGGCACTGAAAACGGATGTCATTCCGATTTTTTTTCCTAATAATCCTGGCATTTCACTTAAATTTTAATACTTACACTTTGATTTCTACTTCCACACCACTCGGCAACTCCAACTTCATCAGAGCATCTACTGTCTTAGCTGTTGAGCTATAGATGTCGATCAGTCTCTTGTAAGAAGAGAGTTCGAATTGTTCACGCGACTTCTTGTTTACGAAAGTCGAACGGTTCACGGTAAAGATACGCTTGTGCGTAGGAAGAGGAATCGGACCGCTAACGATGGCGCCCGTCGTCTTCACCGTTCTTACAATCTTCTCAGCTGACTTGTCAACCAAGTTGTGGTCGTAAGATTTCAGTTTGATTCTAATTTTTTGACTCATTAGTGTCTTTAGTTATTAATAGTTATATAAGATGAAGTTCCGTAGGTTAAGAGTCATTCGCTAACCTACGGGAACTTCAAGTTTTTTTAGATTAAATCAACACGTCCTTTTACTTCTTCCAACACCGCCTTAGCAATAGAGTTGGAAACCTGGGCATGATGAGAATATACCATCGAAGAGGTAGCGCGACCGGAAGTGATGGTACGCAAAGCGGTTACATAACCGAACATCTCGGCCAGCGGAACCATTGCCTTCACGATGCGGGCACCCGAACGGCTGGACTCCATGCCTTCTACCTGACCACGACGCTTGTTCAAGTCACCGATAACGTCACCCATGTTTTCTTCCGGAGTAACAACCTCCAGCTTCATGATAGGCTCCATCAATACAGGACCTGCCTTAGCACAAGCATTCTTATAGGCTTGGATAGCACAGATTTCAAATGACAACTGGTCAGAGTCAACCGGGTGGAAAGAACCGTCAATCAAAGTTACTTTCAGTGAATCCAGCGGATAACCTGCCAATACACCGTTCTTCATTGCTGTAGTGAAGCCCTTCTGTACAGACGGGATAAATTCCTTAGGAATGTTACCACCCTTCACTTCATCGATAAACTGCAATCCGCCTTCCTTGAAGTCTTCATCAACCGGACCGATGTTCACGATGATGTCGGCAAACTTACCGCGACCACCGGACTGCTTCTTGTAAACTTCGCGCAAGTTAACAGTCTTAGTAATGGCCTCCTTGTAGTTAACCTGAGGCTTACCTTGGTTACATTCAACCTTGAACTCACGTTTCAAACGGTCGATAATGATATCCAAGTGAAGCTCACCCATACCGGAAATAACCGTCTGACCTGTCTGCTCGTCGGTTCTTACAGTAAATGTCGGGTCTTCTTCAGCCAATTTAGCCAAACCGTTAGACAGCTTATCCATATCTTTCTGTGTCTTCGGCTCAACCGCAATACCGATTACCGGTTCGGGGAAGTCCATAGACTCCAATACAATGGGAGCTGTCTCGTCGCACAGCGTATCACCGGTATGAATATCCTTGAAACCTACACCGGCACCGATATCACCGGCACCGATTACTTCTACCGGATTCTGCTTGTTTGAGTGCATCTGGAACAAGCGAGATACGCGTTCCTTCTTACCGGAACGAGAGTTGTAGATATACGAACCTGCTTCAACCTTACCGGAATAAACGCGGAAGAAAGTCAGACGACCTACATAGGGGTCGGTAGCAATCTTAAACGCCAAAGCGGCAGTCTTTTCATCTTCGCTCGGTTTACGGTCTTCTTCCGCACCAGTCTCAGGATTGGTACCTACTACGTTTTCCGTATCCAGCGGAGAAGGCAAGAAAGCACAAACATAGTCGAGCAATGTCTGCACACCCTTGTTCTTGAATGAAGAGCCACACAACATAGGCACAACTGCCATCTGTACAGTAGCCTTACGAAGAGCTCTCAAGATTTCCTCTTCGGTAATCGTAGAAGGATCATCGAAGTATTTCTCCATCAAAGCGTCATCGAATTCCGCTACTTTCTCCAGCATCTTGTCTCTCCACTCGTTAGCTTCGTCAACCAGATTAGCAGGAATTTCTTCAATGTCATAATCGGCGCCCATTGTCTCATCGTGCCACAAGATAGCTTTCATCTTGATAAGGTCAACCACACCTTTGAAAGACTCTTCCGCACCGATAGGAATGACAATCGGACAAGGATTAGCGCCCAAGACGTCCTTCATCTGGCGAACCACTTCAAAGAAATCGGCACCCGAACGGTCCATCTTGTTAACGTATGCGATACGCGGCACATTGTATTTATCAGCCTGACGCCATACGGTTTCAGACTGCGGCTCAACGCCACCTACCGCACAATATGCAGCAACGGCGCCATCAAGCACACGCAAAGAGCGCTCTACCTCAGCGGTAAAGTCAACGTGTCCCGGAGTATCAATCAAGTTGATTTTATAAGTGTTGCCTGCATATTTCCAACGGGTTGTGGTAGCGGCGGAAGTAATAGTAATACCACGTTCCTGCTCCTGCTCCATCCAGTCCATTGTTGCAGCACCGTCATGAACCTCACCAATTTTATGCGTCAAACCCGTATAAAAAAGGATACGTTCAGAAGTTGTTGTTTTTCCGGCATCAATGTGAGCCATGATACCGATATTACGTGTCAAATGTAAGTCTTGCTTTGCCATTTCTTATTCTTTACTTTAAGTTAAAACATCAATCAGTTATTTCTTGCAGTATCAGAATCTGAAATGAGCGAATGCGCGGTTGGCTTCAGCCATTCTGTGCATATCTTCTTTACGTTTGAAAGCACCGCCTTGCTCATTGAAAGCATCCATAATTTCAGCAGCCAACTTGTCAGCCATTGTCTTACCGCCACGCTTGCGTGCAAAAAGAATCAAGTTCTTCATAGAGATTGACTCCTTACGGTCAGGACGAATTTCAGTAGGAACCTGGAAAGTTGCGCCACCGATACGGCGTGACTTAACCTCCACTTGGGGAGTCACATTATCCAAAGCCTTTTTCCAAATCTCGAGAGCAGACTTCTCTTCGTTCTGCATCTTGTTTTTCACTGTCTCCAAAGCCGCATAGAAAATCTCATAAGAAGTGTTTTTCTTACCATCATACATCAGATGGTTAACGAATTTAGAAACTTTCACATCATTAAAAACGGGATCCGGCAGGATAACGCGTTTTTTAGGTTTTGCTTTTCTCATTTGTCTGAAAGAATAATGTTTTTCGTTCTTGGTTGTTTACTTCTGTCTTCTTCAATCCTCCCTCTAGAGAATTTACTCAACCTTTAGCATTTCCAACAAACTAAAACGTAATTTTATTTACTTTTAATTTTACTTTTTCCAGCGTGTATATACTGAATTATTTCTTCTTAGCGGGAGCAGCCTGACCCGGTTTCGGACGCTTAGCACCATACTTAGAACGTCTTTGCGTACGACCTGCCACACCTGCGGTATCCAATGTACCACGAACGATGTGATAGCGCACACCCGGAAGGTCTTTTACACGACCGCCGCGTACCATTACGATAGAGTGTTCCTGCAAGTTATGACCTTCACCCGGAATGTAGGAGTTCACTTCCTTACCGTTAGTCAAACGTACACGAGCTACCTTACGCATAGCTGAATTCGGTTTCTTCGGAGTGGTTGTGTACACTCTCACGCAAACGCCACGTCTTTGAGGACAAGAGTCCAGCGCCGGAGACTTTGATTTCTCCACCAGCACCTCGCGTCCTTTTCTTACTAATTGCTGAATTGTAGGCATTTTAATTGTTTTTAGTTATATGTTATTGTTTATATTAATTCAAAACTATACACTTTCGGGCTGCAAAGATACGGAATAAGTTTTGAATAATCAATGCACTACAATATTTTTTTTACGCCAAAGAGCCACTTTGACTTCATGGCACCACTCTTTCACCGGTTATTCCCGGATATTTTCTGTCTTTTTCATCAAAAACAGGCTCACGACACATCCTGCCCGGAGCTTTTCAGGCCTCACCTTTGACATTGGGAAACGAGGCCATCGGCTGTTCATCCGGCATCCGAACAGGACCGAACACACGCTCATACTTTCCGACATTCTCTTCGAGCGCACGCAACAAGCGCTTGGCATGTTCGGGCGCCAATACGATGCGCGACTTCACGCTTGCTTTGGGCATCCCCGGCATCATCCGCACAAAATCAAGGATAAATTCAGAACTTGAGTGGGTGATAATCGCCAAATTGGCATACGTTCCCTGCGCCACGTCTTCCTTCAGTTCGATTTGCAACTGACCATTGTCTTCTTGTCTTTCCATACTTCAACTATACACATTGTTTGTTGAAGCAAATATACTTCTTTTCGTCCAACCGACCAAAGAGTTCACCTAAAAAGCATCGTCTTTTGCATAACCGACGCCATGTTGACCAATCGCCGTATTGCCTACGGAGAGGGAAATGACATTGATGCAGGCTCTGAATGTAAAACTTTTTTTTCGTTCCATTTTCGCAGCCGATGCGTCCCGATGAAAAAACGCCTTTTCCCTTTCTCTACCCTGTTCTCCTTATCTGCTCCACGGCTGCCCCCTACCAGAACCTATTCGGCTTCGGACGTTCTTCGGACAAACTCCACTCCCTAGGACCGAAGAATGTCCGAAGAACGTCCGAAGAAACACCGAAGAAACTATGGAGCAGAAAAGACCTTGAAAAGACACGGAACGGAAAAACAGAGCATGACGGAATTTTCGGAAAGGGAATAGTGCATGTAAACATTTGCGACTTTCGAGTTGTTTTATAGAAAAGAAAGAAGCCAATTCCTCCAATTCCCTTAAATGAAAAAGCCGTGCTTCCAAACAAGGAAAAGAAGAGCGTCCTTTGGCATTCTCAATTAAAATCCATAGCTTTGTTCGCAGAAAACAGATATAACCCTTTACGACTATGACCCGATTTGAAATAGAAGAGAAAATCGTCTCTATGCTCAAGACCGTATTCGACCCCGAAATTCCGGTCAACATATATGATTTAGGATTGATTTATAAGATAGACGTCACCGATGAAGGAGAAACGACCATCGACATGACACTGACCGCCCCCAATTGTCCCGCCGCCGACTTCATCATGGAAGATGTGCGTATAAAGATAGAATCCATCGAAGGAGTGACCTCCGCCACCATCAACCTGGTATTCGAACCCGAATGGGACAAGGACATGATGAGCGAAGAGGCTAAACTTGAATTAGGATTCCTCTAAAGAGAAGGAAAACTTTCCACCCCCACTTTCAACTTCCACCCGTAAAATGAAAAACGTATATTTCCTTTCAGACGCACACCTCGGCTCACGCGCCATCGAACACGGACGTACACAAGAACGACGCCTGGTAAACTTCCTGGACAGCATCAAACACAAAGCTGCCGCCATATATCTGCTGGGAGACATGTTCGACTTCTGGTACGAATTCAAGAATGTAGTGCCGAAAGGGTACACCCGTTTCCTCGGAAAGCTCTCCGAACTGACCGACTTGGGCGTGGAAGTGCACTTCTTCACCGGCAATCACGACATCTGGTGCGGCGACTATCTGACACAAGAGTGTGGCGTCATCATCCACCGCAAACCGATGACGACCGAAATCTACGGAAAAGAGTTTTACCTTGCCCACGGCGATGGGCTGGGCGATCCGGACAAGAAATTCAAGTTGCTGCGCACCCTGTTCCACAGCCATACCCTCCAAACCCTATTCTCCGCCTTACATCCCCGCTGGAGCGTAGAGTTTGGACTGAACTGGGCCAAACACAGCCGCCTGAAACGCGTCAACGGAAAAGAGCCCGACTATATGGGGGAAAACAACGAATACCTGGTGCTCTATACCAAAGAGTACCTGAAAAGCCACCCCGACATCAACTTCTTCATCTACGGCCATCGCCATATCGAACTGGATTTGATGCTGAGCTCCACCGCCCGCATACTGATTCTCGGCGATTGGATAAACTACTTCTCGTATGCCGTCTTCGATGGTGAGAACCTCTTCTTGGAAGAGTTCATCGAAGGGGAAACGAAACTATAAAGAGAGCATGCGGAAACTTATCGGAAAAAGGAACCTCTCCGAACCACTCTTATCGTTTCCGGACTTTTAACGGCCGCCCGCATTTCTCAGAACTGGAAGTAGATGAACGGCTGCACCTCCGTGCTCTTCATCTGAATCACCACGTAAATCATAAGAATCAGCAGCAACGCCTTTCCCAACAGAGGCAGGCGGATGACACCCTTCTCACAGGCGCGCTCCCAACTGTCGGGCACAAAGTGCAACATATATCCCAGCCCCATCAGGGCGAACACCTCCCAATAGCCCTCCAGCAACTGCGGGAAGAGTTGCGGATGGAACTGCATAAATATCTGCCCCAGCATATCCACTGATGTGGAAAATTCCGCATTGCGGAAGAATATCCAGCAGAAACATACGAAATGGAACGTGATAAGGATGCCGAAAAAACGGCGGATGCCGTGGCTCTGCGTTCCCCGCTTGCGCCCGGTAAGCGTCATCCAGCACTTGTGAAATGCCAACGCGACACCGTGCATCACTCCCCAGAGGACGAAGTTCCAAGATGCCCCGTGCCACAGCCCGCCTAAGAACATCGTGATAATCAGATTGACATACTGGCGAATCCGGCCCTTCCGGTTACCGCCCAAAGAGATATAGAGGTAGTCGCGCAGCCAACTGGACAGGGAAATGTGCCACCTCCGCCAGAACTCCGTGATAGAGGCAGACTTATAGGGGGAATCGAAATTGATATTGAAACGGAAGCCCAACAGCAGCGCGATGCCGATTGCCATGTCACTATAGCCGGAGAAATCGCAATAAATCTGCAAGGCATAGCCATAGACACCCATCAAGTTCTCCACCCCGGAGTAGAGCGTGGGATTGTCGAAGATGCGCTCCACAAAGTTGACACTGATGTAATCCGAAATCACCGCCTTCTTGAACAAGCCGCCGACAATCAGGAAAACGCCCCGCCCGAACATCTCTTTGGAGACAAACAGCGGACGGCGTATCTGCGGAATGAAGTCGCGCGCACGCACGATGGGGCCCGCCACCAATTGAGGGAAGAACGATACATAAAAGGCGTAGTCCAGCAGATTGGTCAACGGCTCAATCTCCTTACGATAGACATCGATGGTGTAGCTCAACGACTGAAAAGTGAAAAACGAGATGCCCACCGGCAAGAAGATGTCCAATGCCGTAAACGTCCCTCCCGTCAACGAAGCAAAGGCCTCGCCTAAGAAGTTGGTATATTTGAAGTAGCACAACAGCCCCAGATTGATGAAAAGGCTCAGCGCCACCCACGCCTTGCGCAAACCGGCGGCCACAGTGCATGCCATCAGCCGGGCAATGAAGAAATCGCAGATGGTGACAAGCCCCAGCAGAAAGAAATACGTACCGCTGCTCTTATAATAGAAGTAATAGGAAAACAAGGTGACAAACAGCAGACGTGCCGTAGTGGGACGTCGCAACAGAAGATAAACCAGCATGAAAGCGGCGAACAGCCAAAGGAAAAGGCCGCTACTGAAAATCATCGGTGCCTGCGAATCGTACACAAACACACCGCACAACCGCTCCCAATCTATATTCAGAGCAGAAAGCAACTCGTCAATATTCCACATATTCATTGTAGCCCTTGATTAAAGCTTGATAAAACAACTCGCCCTGCAACCGATACCCTTCGGGCATATAGTGAACATGGTCGGGACGCATCAGACCTGCCTCCTGCCAGTTCAGGCAAGCACGGCGCATGCCTCCCGCCACCTCGTACAAATCCCAAACCGCCAGTCCATTCTCATCGGCATACTTACGGATGGCATGCACGGCAATGGGGGTACGGGGGTTTATCTGATACGTCCGGCGACGGCCACGCTGGCGCGAGCTTTCGTAAGCACCCGGAGGCGTAGTCATCAGCAACGGCACATCGTGCAGCTTCGCCCGAAGCATACGCACCAGATCATCCATCTGACGGTAGTGCGACGTCGCATTGTAGCGGCGGTTGTGGCTTTCGTTGGTTCCAAAAGAGAGAATCAGCAGGTCGGGATGCAGACCGGCAATCTCCTCCACGCGGTCGGGGCGGGTAAAAGATATGCAGAACGCGCCGTTAATGCCGAAATCGGTATAGGACAGCGTGCCGAAGGCCTGTTGCATCCGTTCGCCGGTCGTGCGTGGGAAAATGTGTCCCCGAATATGGCTGTCGCCCACATGGACAATGCGAATCGTATCGCTGGAAACGCCCAACTTGGCCAATCGCAGTTTCTCCCAAAAAGGCTTGAGCACGCCCGCCTCGTCCTCCAAGCGGTTCACGCCGATCTGCCGGAAAGCGGCAGGAAAAGAGAGACACGGAACGGAGACCGTGTCCGTGCGTTGCCCGTAGGCAAGAAGCGTATCACAATCCGGCAACGCCAACAACGCCCGCGACGGCTTCGGAAGTGCGTCCTGCGCGCACAAAGGCAGGCAGGCACACAGTAGAAGCGACAGCAGCCATATCTTCCTTCTCCTACTCCGCCTCATACGCCCTCCTCCTATCATACTGTTCCTTGCCGTACATCAGCGCTTCATACAGCAATCCGGCCAAACGCTTGCCGCCCCGGAAATTGATATGGGTATAATCGTAATTGGCCATCGAAGGTTTGGCATGCACCATCTCAGCCATGCTGCCCTCTCCGCCCATCGCCTCAAACATATTCCAGAAGGCAACCGCCTCGTCCGCCGCCATGCTATGCTGATAGCGGACCAGGCTTTTGATGCCGGGAATGGTGCGCAATTCGCCTTCTTCCGTCTTATAGTCACGGTCGCCCACGCTGACAACCAGGATGGATGCCTGCGGAAAGGCCTCTTTCAGATGCTGCAACGCGGTGCGCATGCCTTTGACATAGCTGTCATAGTTCAACTGCTGTTTAGAAGCCACATTCAGGCCATATTGCAAAATAATCAGGTCGTAAGGACGTTGCTTGTTGAATCCGTGCATCATCCAAGCGGGAATGGAGCGAAGGGAAAGGCCGGAGTTGCCCCTCAAAGAGAAATTGTCCACCGTGATGCCGGAAAGTCCGTCCAGCGCCACCCCATAGAACAGCGTAGAGTCTGCCTTATCCACCGTCCATCGCACGGAGCCGATTTCTCCTTCCACCTGCATCTGTCGCAATCCGTCGGTGGGTTCGAAGGTTTCGGTCTGCCTCTCCCCCCGATTCACATTGACGGAAAGCGTCACCTCCCCCTGATTGCTGAAGAAGATGCTTGCCCGCTGGCAGGTATCAAGCCGGGAATCGTAAACCGTCTGCCCGTGCAACTCCACGTATGCACCCTCGTTCGGAATGAAATAGTGGCCCGAAACGCCCTGTTTGTTACGATTGAAAGTAGAGCGGTCCATGACGCAATGGCTTCGCCAACCACCGAACGTGTGGCGCACCGTAGGCCGAAAGCCGCTGGTAATGGAGGTGATGGTGACGAATCCCACTCCACGGCCGCCATACCGCTTTTGCAGCAGCATGCGCAAGTCGGCGGTCAGGATGTCGCCCTCAATGAAAGAGTCGCCGAAATAGGCGATGCGCACCGGACGAGGAGTCACGGCAAGTTCATCAAGCGCCTGGTAGAAATTCGCCATACCGTGCATCGTTGTATCGCTGTAATCTTCGATGCAAGTCATCCCCGTGCGACAAGTATCCACAAAAGCAGGTTTCACCTTGGGGGGCGGCGGCAACACACTGTCCGTATCTTGCACCGCTTCCGGAAGTGGGCGCACATCACCAAGGATGTCCACCCGCCGCAACACATGGCCACGCCAGGTCAGCCCCGGCAGTTTGTTCATCAGCAGCAATATGCCCATCACGATGACCATCAGCAATCCCGTATGTCGCAATACACTCTTCTCCATATCGCTTTTTTTCTATAAGGGCGCAAAGATACGGAAAGGTGAGGCAAAAACAAATCAAAATGAACAGATTTGCGCTTCAAACGAATGGTATTTCAAGCTGATTCCCGCTATATAAACCTGCGCTGACAGACACTTGCTTCTGTCGGCTCAGACACAAGTGTCTGTCTTCTTGAACACAAGTGTCTGTCAGGTTGGAAGCAAGTGTCTGTCAGCCACATTATAAACAATTAGTAAACAGACGTTTAGAAAATAGTCCTAACAAAGAAAAAGAGGATATCAAAACCCATCTGCATGCTGATGAGTTTTGACACCCTCTCTTATCAATCGGCAACAGAGGTGCCTTTATCAGATAGTCTTCTCCACGTTCCAGACAAAGGCACGAAGTCCCAGCTGTTCGGTCTCCTTATCCATCTTATGAAGAGCCTCAAGCAGGGGATCTACCTTGGCATCGTCCACAATGGTGATGATAGCCGAGCACATGCTGGGCCAGGCGTGGCTGCCATAGTGCGGGTCGCCCGTCTTGCTGCCACGGCCTTGCACCTGCTGCCAGTAGCTGAAGCCGCGGCAGTTCATGCGGTCGAGCAGTGCCATGATGCGCTCGTAGAAGGCTTGGTCGAATGTGATAAATATAGATTTCATTTTGATTTATGATTTTAAAAATTCAGATTTCAGATTCCAGATTTATGACTTCAGCCTTACGGATTCCATTCACTTCATCCGAACGGCATAAATCATAAATCTGAAATCTTATCATTATTTCTTAGGTTTCGTCATCTTGTCTTTGTGGGACAGATAGTATTCGTTCAACTCACGGTCGCGCTTAATCTTGCGGCGGGCACGCTTGATGCCTGTACCGGCAAACGAGCAGTAGAGCACGGGGACGAGAATCAGGGTCAGGATAGTGGATACCGTCAGACCGCCAATCACGGCCACACCCAGCGGACGCCACATCTCGGCACCTTCGCCCTGGCCCACGGCCATCGGCACCATACCGAGGATAGTGGTCAGCGTGGTCATCAACACCGGACGCAGACGGCTGCGGCCTGCCGTAACCACGGAGTGGAGCACCGCCATGCCACGCTCACGACAGAGCGTGATGTAGTCGATGAGCACGATACCGTTCTTCACCACAATACCAATCAACATGATGCCTCCCAACAAGCTCATCACATTCAGGTTCGTCCCCGTGAAGAAGAGTGCCATCAGCACACCGCTGAACGCGAACGGGATGGAGAACATGATGATGAAGGGATAGGTCAGCGACTCGAACTGCGCCGCCATCACGATAAACACCAGGATGATGATGAGCACGGCCAGCGTACCCAGGTCGGAGAACGAATCTTGCTGGTCCTCGTAGGAACCCGAAATCTGGATAGAGATGCCGCTCGGCAGGTCCATCTTGTCGATGATGGCGTTACCGGCCGCCACCACGTCGCCCAACGGGGCACCGGAGATAACGGCAGACACGGTCACGATACGTTCGCGGTCCTTACGCTCGATGGTCGGAGGCGCCGAGCGCTCCACCACCTTGCCCAAGTCCTTCACGCGGATGCCCTGGCCCGACGGTGTATAGATAAGGATATTCTCCAGGTCTTCAATCTTGGTACGGAACTCCGGAGCGTAGCGCACACGTATGTCATACTCGTCACCGTCCTCGCGGTAGTAAGAGGCCAGCGCACCATTCACACGGTTGCGCAGGTAGCCCGACGCCGTAGAGAGGTTCAGGCCGTGCAGCGCCAGCTTCTCGCGGTCGAAGTCCACCTGATACTCCGGCTGGTAGTCCTGCCGGCTGATGTTCACCTCGCTCACGCCCTTCACGCCGAGCAGTTTCTCCTTCAGCTGGGCGGAGACGCGGTCCGTGGCCGCGAAGTCGTAACCGTAGACCTCGAAGTCGGCACTGGCCTGAGCGCTCATACCGCTGTTGCTTCCTCCCAGAATCACCTGTGCCTTGTCCAGCTCGGGATAGGCCTTGAGGTCCTGGCGCATCTCGTTGCAGACCGTCTCCAGCGTGATGTCGCGGTCGCCCACGCTCACCAGGCTGATGTTGAAACTGATGATGTGGCTACCGTTGTCCTGCATGGAGGCAAACGTGTTGTCCGAGTCGGCCTGGCCCACGGTATAGTTGCATACGCGCATCACGCCCTCGTAACGTTTCATCCACATGGCGGTCAGCTCCGAAGCCAGCGCCTGCGCACGCTCCACGCGCGCGCCGATGGGGAGTTGCAGCTTCACGGCAATACGCGCATTGTCCGCCGCCGGGAAGAACTCCGAACCGATGTACTTGGCACACATAAAGCTGAGCACGAAGAATCCGGCACAGCAGACCACCACCGTCTTGCGGTGACGCACCGCCCAGTTCAAGCGGTTCTGGTACCAGACATCGAGCGCATCCAGCGCACGCTGTATCGGCTTATAGAAAGCGATGAACCACTTGCTTTGCTTCTTCTGAAGCTTCAGCAGTTGCGAACACATCATCGGAGTGAACGACAGGGCAGATACCGTAGATACGGTCATAATCACACACATCATCCATCCCAACTGGCGGAAGAGCACACCGGACATACCGCTTACCATCGTCAGGGGGAAGAACACGGCAATCATGGTCAGCGTAGAAGCGATTACCGAGATGGCCACCTCGTTCGTGGCATGCACCGCCGCCTGCTTCGGCTCGGAGCCGCGCTCGATGTGGGTGGTGACATTCTCAAGGACCACAATCGCGTCGTCCACCACATTACCGATGGCGATGGAGAGACAGGAGAGGGATATGATGTTCAGCGAACCGCCGTCTATGATGCCCAGATAGATGAACGAAGCCACCAACGACATCGGAATCGTGATGCAGATGATGACCGTGGCACGCCAACGGCCCAAGAAAACGAACACCACCAGGATGACGAACAGCATGGCGTAGATGATGGTCTCCTCCAGACTGGAGATGGTGTTCAGGATGTTGTCCGACGTATTGACGATGATGCCCAGCTTCACGTCGCTCGGCAGCGACTTCTGCAACTGCGGCAACATGTCGATCACCTTCTGCGAGATGGCCACCGAGTTGGCACCCGATTGCTTCTGTACGACAATCATGGCTCCCTGCACACCGTTGCTGTAGGTCTTCTGCGCACGCTCTTCCACAGAGTCCACTACCCGTGCCACGTCGCGCAGGTAGACCGAGGCTCCGTTGTGGGTGCCCACTACGATGTTCTCCATCTCCCGGGGGTCCTTGAACTCACCCTCCACACGCAGCGAATAGGTGTTGCTGCCCACATCGAACGTACCGCCCGGCGTATTGCGGTTCTCGGCACTGATGATGGCGCTGATGGTCTCCACCGAAAGGTCGTAGGCATCCAGCTTGTTGGGGTCGCAATAGACGTTTATCTCACGCTTGGGCGCACCGGAGATGGATACCGTACCCACACCCGGCACACGTGCCAGGGGATTGGCCACGTTGTCGTCCAATATCTTGTAGAGGGCCGGTTGGCTCTCCTCCGCCTGCACCGAGAGCAGGAGGATGGGAATCATGTCCGTACTGAACTTGAAGATGATGGGCGTCTCCACCTCATCGGGCAGCATGGAGCTAACCATGTCCAGCTTGTCGCGCACGTCGTTCGTCAGTACGTCGATGTCATAGCCGTATTCGAACTCCAGCGTAATCACGGAGATGTTCTCCGATGAGCGCGAAGTGATATGTTTCAGGTTGCTGACAGAGTTCAGCGTATTCTCCAACGGACGGGTCACGTTGTTCTCGATGTCCGATGCGCTGGCTCCGGCATACGAGGTCATCACCATGATGGTGTTGGTCTCGATGTCCGGATAGAGGTCCACCGGCAGCTTCGACAGAGAGAACAGACCAAATATCGCCACTGCCAGGAAGCAGAGCGAGGTCATAATCGGTTTCTTAACCGCTCCTTCGTATAAACTCATTTCTTAATTTATGATTTTTAATTTATGAATTATAATGGCTGTTCGGCACAACGCCGCAAGTTCATTTATAAATCATAAATCATAATTAGTAATTATTTCTCTACCTCTACTTCCACACCGTCGGCAAGCTTGCTCTGTCCGGCAATGACTACCTGCGAATTGTTCTCCACACCGGAAATCAACTCGTATTCCGTATCCATGCGGCGACCCAGCTCTATCTTATTATAAGATACCTTGCCGTCCTTATAAACGTAGATATAACGGTCGCCCGATCCGGCACGCTTCACAATGGCGAGGTCGGGAACCACCACGTGATCCTGAGTTCCAAGGTTCAGAGTGGCACGTGCAAACATGCCCGGACGTACCCGTTGGTCACGGTTGACGAGCTGTATCTCTACGGGGAAAGTACGTGTGGCCGGGTCAATCGTAGGATAAACAAGGCTTATCTTACCCTCGAACTCTTCTTCCCCATAAACATCTATCTTCACGGAAACGGGAGCACCCTTCTTCACCTGCGTGAAGTAACCTTCGGACACGTTGATAAGCAATTTCACCGGAGTAATCTGCTCTACCACAAGAACCGGATTGCCACCGCTGTACATATCACCGTTGTCATAGTTACGAGCGGTCACCACCCCATTGATGGGGCTGAGCAACGCTGTATTCTCCAACAGATTTTTATAAGAAGTCTCACGGATGTCAAGGGTCATCTTGGCGGCATCCCACTCTGATTTAGAGGCTCCGCCTACCTTGTAAAGTTCATCCACACGTTGGAATTCTATGCGTTGGTTGTCCAGTTGGAATTTCATCTGCTTCAGGTTAGCCGCATCCATACTGACAAGTTTCTGGCCTTTCGCTACCCGATCGCCCACTTCGACAAAGATGCGGTCAATGCGCACCGGCGAAGAGGGGGCAATGTTGTTCTTCACATCAGCCTCAACGGTAGCCGTATATTCCTGAATCTGGTCAACCGGGCGAGAAGCCACACTCGCCAGTTTTACTTTCGGCTTTTCTTCCACTCTCTCTGCTTCAGCAGCCTTCTCACCACCTCCGCTACATGCGCCCAGCATCGCAACAGACAGCAGGGCAATCAATTGAAAACCTTTTTTCATATCGTCGTTCATTTTTTATTTCTGCACATTTATAATATAGTCTCTACCCAATACCTGGTCAAGGTCGGCCTTAGCCACCAAGTAGTCGTAAATGGACTGGTTGTAGGTCAGCTCGGCCTGCGTCAGCTGCACTTGCGAATTGTTCAGTTCGAGCACCGTACCCTTACCTACCTCATAACGCTTACCGGCAATCTCTACCGCCTTCTTAGCCTGATACACATTCTCCTTGTTACTGGACACCTGCTCTGAGCTAGCCGCCATATTGTTGCGATAGCTTGTTGCCTGCATATTCAGTTTACGTTCGGTATCGATACGGTTCTGCGCCAGCTGGTTCATCTGGATGCGGTTGGTTTTGAGCTTGGTAAAATTGCTTGCCCGGAAGATGGGTATGCTCAGGTTGAAAACAAGCGAAGAGCTTCCCGCCCAGTCGTAATGGAACAATTTCCAGTTGGGGTTACTTACAGACTGATATTGATAAGAATAGGTCGTTGACAACGATGGCATGAAATTGGTATTCAGCGTCTTCTGGTTCTGCAGCAACATCTTCCTGTTCAAATCCAACTGTTTCATCGTGGAGTTGTTCACCAATCCTTCATCAAAAGTCTCCAGTTGGTTGGCAAACACATAATTCTCATACGTGGCAAGGCTGTCTTCAATACGGAGGCTGACATTCGCCGTAATTCCCATCAGCACCTTCAGTTGAAGAATGGACAGCGTAACAGCATTACCTGCCGAAACCAAATTAGGCTTCACGCTGCGCATCTGCACCTCGGCGCTGATTTTGTCGAACTCACTGACCGCACCCTGTTGGAATTTCGCGTTTACCACGTTGAAATTCTCTTCGGCCACTTTGTAACTCTGTTTCAGCACTTCGTAGGAATCTTGCGCCAGCATCAACTGATAATAGGCTTTCGTCACCTGATTCACCAAATCCTGCTTGGAAGCACGCGATTTCTCCACCGCCAATTCAATGTCCGTCTTGGTCATGGACATCGCCCGGTAAACGGAGGGGGCGAACAAGGGCAGGCTGACGGTCAAAGCACCTGACACCGTATTGGCATTGTCAATACCCATCTTAAACTTCTGTCCGGCCAAATTCATTTCAGGAGCGGTAATGGTGTGGCTCCAAGTGCCACCAATGTTCGCTTCCGGCAACAAGTTTTGCCACGTCTCCTTGTGAGCCACTTTCTTCAAAGCAATCTCTTCTTCCGCAACTTTCATCGTGGGATTGTCGCTCAGGGCTATTTCCAAAGCCCTGTCAAGATTCAAGGTCAGTGTGTCAGCTTCTTGCGCCTTCATACGGCTGCCACCCGCAGACAACACTACCATGGTCAGCAACAACATTTTGCCAATCCAAAATCTCTGCATCTTCATAAATAATCGTTATTTGTTTGTTTATTATATTCTTTATCCAACCGGAAGTTGTTTTTTGCGATATTTATAGATAAAGTCCTCAAGTTCAGCCGCTCCTTTTTCCGTAGAAATGCCACGCAAGAAGGTGAACATAATGGATTCATATACTTCAAGGAAAGAAAACTTCTCGCAGAGGTCGGTTTCCATCAACACATCAAGCTGCTTACGTACTAACACCCCCACGATGGCAAAGTTCACGTCATCACGGAAAAAACCTTGTACCACACCCTGCCTGAAGAAACTGATGGCGTCTTCGTGGTTGCGGTTATTGTCACGCCTCACCGCTTCGTAGGCTTTGGGATACTTCTTTATCTCTTCAAAAAATTTCTTGTTAGTGGCATGGAACTTCTCTATGCTATGCTGATAAAGTTTCAGCAAGACTTCCAGCACATTGTCCGACTCCTGAAGGACTTCTTCAATATACGTATCCGTTTCTCCCTGAACTTTCAGGATACATGCTTCCAACAATGTTTCTTTGTCGGGAAACACTTCATACAATGTACGCTTGGAGATGCCTAAAGAAGCCGCAATCTCATCCATAGTGACGCATTTGATGCCTGATGCGGAAAAGGCTTCCGAAGCCACATTGATGATTCGCTCCTTCAACTCCGACCGCGATGTGAAATGTCTGGTGTGTTCGCCCATCTCTCTCTTGAATACCTTTTTCTGGACTTTAGGCTATCTGTACCTAAAGCGAGGGCAAATATAAGGAGAAAACTCTATTTACCGATTGAGTTTTCTCCTTTTTTATACAAAGCATTAATAAAAATTATATTTATACATTTTAGGGGTTATCGGGAGTTAAAAGATGTTATTACGCCCCGGAGTCAGGAGCCATAGCCAATACGCCGGCTGATGCAAGCGGCCCCATCGGCTTCCGGCCGACAACTCCCGATGCCTCCTGATTCATCAATAATCGAACTTCGTACGATTAAGGAAGGCGACAGTCTTGTCGATTTCCTTATACATCACGATGTCATCCTTGATGAAAGGTACCTCCTTACGGTATTCATGTAAGAATCGTTCCAGTATCGGAGCGCTTCGGAGATGATACAATCTGCATCAGGGAAAATCGTAGGATTGTACGTCACAGAATTGATTTCCGTCAACAGCACCAAAGCGACATACCGGATAGCGTCTTTCGTAGCGCCATGCACCTACGGAATGCAACAGAACAAATAGGGGGCTTGCACATGATGCCGCAGATGTATCGACTTTCGCTCCTCTAAAAGCATCCGAAAATCAAAAACATTTACATTATTCATCTTCTTTCCAAAAAATTCGTCCCACTCTGTCTTTTCGGTTCGCGTCTTATCCGGCCCTAATCTGCTCCATAGTTTCTTCGGTGTTTCTTCGGACGTTCTTCGGACATTCTTCGGTCCTAGGGAGTGGAGTTTGTCCGAAGAACGTCCGAAGCCGAATAGGTCCTGGTAGGGGGCGGACAGAAAGCCGACAGGGAGAACAGCACGGAGGATGGTTGAAGAGCGTTTTCTCGACCTGACGTTCCGGCCCCGGGAATAGAACAGGAAAATATTTTACATCAAGAAAAACCTTTTCACAGACAGGACAAAGGGAAAGCAATGTATTCCATGCAATTCTGTGTAAAGAGAAAGCAGTACCGTCGTTTTCGGACGGTCCGGAAAAGGCGGACAGGACAGAAAGGAGGCGTGCAGAAGCAGATAAAAGCATACAAACGCAAAATCCACCGCAGAGGTTCCCATATATAAAATAAAATTCGTAATTTTGCCTGCAACCGATAATCAGTAATATCACAGAACAACCCTCGAACAAATATGAGTGAAGATTTTGAAGCACCGAAAGACGACCTGAACAGCGAACTACCCGCCGGAAACGGGGAGCATTCGGATTATAAACCCGCCGACACGAAAGATGCCAACGTGAAGCACCAGTTGAGCGGCATGTACCAGAACTGGTTTCTGGACTACGCCTCCTACGTCATACTGGAACGCGCCGTACCCCACATCATGGACGGGCTGAAACCCGTGCAGCGACGCATCCTGCACACCATGCGCCGTATGGAGGACGGACGATACAACAAAGTGGCAAACATCGTGGGCGAAGCCATGAAATTTCATCCCCACGGCGATGCCTCCATCAAGGAAGCACTGGTGCAGCTGGGGCAGAAAGACATGCTCATCGACTGCCAGGGAAACTGGGGAAACATACTGACGGGGGACGCCGCTGCCGCCGCCCGATATATCGAGGCCCGACTGACGAAGTTCGCCCTGGACGTAGTGTTCAACCCCAAGACCACCGAATGGAAATTGTCGTACGACGGGCGCAACCGCGAACCGGTGACCCTACCGGTGAAGTTCCCCCTGTTACTGGCGCAAGGCGTAGAAGGAATAGCCGTGGGGCTGTCATCAAAAATACTGCCACACAATTTCAACGAGCTGTGCGACGCCGCCATCAGCTACCTGCACGGCAAAACGTTCACGCTCTATCCCGACTTCCAGACGGGGGGCTCCATCGACGTATCCAAGTACAACGACGGCGAGCGGGGCGGAAGCGTACGTGTACGTTCCAAAATAGAGAAGATAGACAACAAGACGCTCGCCGTCAAGGAAATCCCCTTCGGAAAAACCGTGGCAAGCGTGTGCGACTCCATCGTGAAGGCCAGCGAGAAGGGTAAAATCAAAATCCGCAAGGTGGAAGACCTCACCTCGAGAAGCGTGGAAATATTGGTACATCTGGCACCGGGCACCTCGTCGGACAAGACCATCGACGCGCTCTATGCCTTCACCGACTGCGAGGTGAGCATCTCGCCCAACTGCTGCATCATTGACAACCAAAAGCCGCACTTCCTCACCGTGAGCGACGTGCTGCGCAAGTCTGCCGACAACACCCTCGCCCTGCTGCGCCGCGAACTGGAGATACGCAAGACAGAGATACTGGAAAGCCTCCACTTCGCCTCCCTCGAGAAAATATTCATCGAAGAACGCATCTATAAGGACAAAGAGTTCGAACAAGCACGCCACATGGACGCCGCCTGCGAACATATCGACCTCCGCCTGACCCCCTATTACCCCACCTTCGTCCGCGAAGTGACCAAAGAAGACATCCTCCGCCTGATGGAGATAAAGATGGCGCGCATCCTCAAGTTCAACTCCGACAAGGCCGAAGAGCAGATTGCCCGCATGAGGCAGGAAATTGAAGAGACCGAACGCCACCTGGCGAACATCGTGGAATATACCGTAGAATGGTTCCGCACGCTGAAAGAGAAGTACGGGAAAGGATTTCCCCGCCGCACGGAGCTGCGCAACTTCGACACCATCGAGGCCACCAAGGTCATCGAAGCCAACGAAAAACTCTACATCAACCGCGAAGAGGGCTTCATCGGCACAGGGCTGAAGAAGGACGAGTTCATAGGCAACTGCTCGCCCATAGACGACGTGATAGTCTTCTTCCGCGACGGACGATACATCATCACTCCCGTGACCGACAAGAAGTTCGTGGGCAAGAACATCCTCTACGCCAATGTGTTCAAGAAGAACGACAAACGCACCATCTACAACGTATGCTACCGCGACGGCAAAGAGGGCACCAGCTACATCAAGCGCTTTGCCGTGACCTCCGTAGTGCGCGACCGCGAATACGACGTCACCCAAGGCACCCCCGACTCGCGCGTCACCTACTTCACCGCCAATCCCAACGGCGAGGCTGAGGTCATCAAGGTGACACTAAAGCCCAATCCACGCGTGCGCCACCTCATCTTCGAGGAAGACTTCAGCCGGATAAACATCAAGGGGCGCCAGGCCATGGGAAACATCCTCACAAAGCTGCCCGTACACAAAATCACCCTCAAACAGCGCGGAGGCTCCACCCTGGGAGGACGCAAAGTATGGTTCGACAGCGACGTACTGCGCCTCAACTACGATGGACGCGGCGAGTATCTGGGCGAGTTCCACAGCGGAGACTCCATTCTGGTGATATACAACAACGGAGACTTCTGCACGACCAGCTTCGACCTGAACAACCATTACGACAACGGCATACGCATCATCGAAAAATACGAACCCGACAAGATATGGACCGCCGTGCTGTATGACGCCGACCAGCAGAACTACCCCTACATCAAGCGCTTCTGTCTGGAAACGACCGCCCGCAAACAGAACTACTTGGGCGAAAACAGGCACAACGAACTTATCCTACTGACCGACGAGTGCTATCCGCGCCTTGAGGTGGTGTTCGGCGGACACGACAGCTTCCGCGAGCCGCTGGTGGTGGAGGCCGACGAGTTCATCGCCGTGAAAGGATTCAAGGCCAAAGGCAAACGCCTGACCACCTATACCCTTGACACCATCAACGAACTGGAGCCTACCCGACAGCCGCTCCCCCCGCAGAAGCCCGAACGGACGGAAACGGACAAAGAACCGGAGATCCTGGACCCCGATCACGGCAAGAGCGAGAGCGACATTCTGGACGAGATGACCGGACAGATGAAGCTGTTTTGAGATTTATGATTTCAGATTTATGATTTATAACAGTCACCCGATGATAAGCCTTCGGCTTGAACGATGATTTTATGATGACAAGGTTATACCAGATAATAATCCTTCTGTGCGGCATGCTTGCGGCAACCGCACCTCTGAAGGCGCAGGAGGCGGAAGACGACCCGGCGCAGACGCTGCGGACCGACTCCGCCAGCCGCCACCGGCTCATCACCCGCGCCACCCTGTATGGTGCCGGCTTCACCAACGTGTTCGACACCTACTTGTCACCACAGGAATATCGTGGCATCGACTTCCGCATCGTCCGCGAAAGCATGCGGATGACACGCCTCCTGAACGGCCACGTGTCGCTGCAAACGCTCTTCCAGGCCGATCTGGGATATACGCACAACAAGGTCGATAACAACAACACCCTCTCCGCCCTGGCAAACTGGAACTACGGGCTGCACTACCACTTCCCCCTCACCGGCAACTTCAAACTGCTTGCCGGAGGCGTGGGCGACTTCAACGGCGGATTCGTTTACAACCTGCGCAACGGTAATAATCCTGCCCAGGCACGCGCCTACGTCAATCTGGCAGCATCGGGCATGGCCGTCTGGGAACTGCGCGTCAAAGGCCGCCCCATCACCCTGCGCTACCAGCTGAACCTCCCGCTGATGGGCGTGATGTTTATGCCCAACTACGGGCAATCCTACTACGAGATATTCACGCTGGGCCATTGGGACGGTGTTGTCCGCTTCACCTCCCTACACAACCAGCCCTCTCTGAGGCAGATGCTGACAGCCGACTTCCCCGTAGGACGCGCCCGCATGCGCCTCGCCTACCTGTGGGACACGCAGCAGGCGAAGGTGAACGAGATAAAGACCCACACCTACTCGCACGTGTTCATGGTGGGGTTTGTGAAAGAGCTATACTTGTTTTCTAATAAAAAAGGAGTTAAAGGGAGTTAGAAGGAGTTATCGGCCTCTAACTCCTGACACCCCATTAACTCCGTTCCCTAAAAAACATACCATCATGACACCCAAAAGATACCTTTTCATCCTTCGGAGCCTGCTGCTCGCACTGCCCATCCTACTGAACGGATGCATCCGTGAAGAGGAGTTCGACAACACCCCGCAAGGCAACTTCGAGGCCTTGTGGAAAATCATCGACGAGCAATACTGCTTCCTCGACTACAAACAGATAGACTGGGATGCCGTCCACAACAAGTATCGCCCCCTCATCACTTCCGGCATGAGTCACGACGGGTTGTTCGAAGTGTTGGGCAACATGCTTGCCGAGCTGAAAGACGGCCACGTCAATCTCTACGCCTCACACAACATGGCACGCTACTGGGACTGGTACCTGGACTACCCCCGCAACTTCAACGAGAGCCTCATCGAACAATACCTGGGAAGAGGCTACCGCATTGCCGGAGGCGCCAAATATACCATTCTGGAAGACAACATCGGCTACGTGTATTACGAATCCTTCGCCAGCGGCATAGGCGACGGCAACCTGAGCGAGATACTCTCCTACCTCTCCGTCTGCAACGGTCTGATTATCGACGTGCGCAACAACGGAGGCGGAAACCTGACCAACGCCACCCGCATGGCCCAACGATTCACCAACGAAAAAGTACTGACCGGCTACATCCAGCACAAGACCGGCAAAGGACACAACGACTTCTCGGAACCGACCCCCATCTACATCGAGCCCTCCAACAACATCCGCTGGCAAAAGAAGGTCGCCGTCCTCACCAACCGACATTCCTACAGCGCCACCAACGATTTTGTCAATTCCATGCGCTATTTCCCCAACGTCACCCTGGTGGGCGACAAAACCGGCGGCGGCTCGGGCCTGCCCTTCTCCTCGGAACTGCCCAACGGATGGGGCGTGCGCTTCTCCGCCAGCCCGCACCTCGATGCCCAGAAACAACACATCGAATTCGGTATAGACCCCGACAAGAAGGTGGACATGAACAAGAAGGACGAAAATAATGGGATAGATACAATTATCGAGGAGGCGAGAAGGTTGCTGAGGTAAGAACTTCATCCGGCAATCCGACATCATCCTTCAGTCATGTATTTCTTTGAATTTATCCACCCTACAAATTTGCCAGAACCAAAATTCTTCCTATCTTTGCCACGCTAAACGAAATTACCCTGCGGATGTGGCGTAATTGGTAGCCGCGCCAGACTTAGGATCTGGTGCCGTAAGGCGTGTAGGTTCGAGTCCTATCATCCGCACAGTTTCTTGGAATAAACCTAGAAGACAAGCCAAAAAGAGGGTGTGTCAAAACTGGCATATCCTCTTTTTTTATGTTCAAAGCCCAGACTTTCCCAAGCCCGGGCTTTG